>JARLJS010000152.1 GCA_031291075.1 Nevskia sp.
CGGGAGTCACCGCCTTGGCGCCAGCAGGATTCAGCTTGCCGGCCTGCGCTGCCTTGACCCAGTTGCGCACTGTCTGCTCGATCAGTCCCAGTTCCCGGGCTGTCGTGCCTGCTCCCACTTCCAGAGCCCGCTTCACGGCCACCACCTTGAACTCGGCCGTGTATTCTTGCTTCGGTATCTTCTTCATCTCGTCTCTTCCTTAGGTCTCAATGATACTCATCGACCCTTGGAAGACGAAATTCGGGGGGCACCTCAGCCAAAGGACTTCGCGATCAAACAAGGGGCGAGCGCCGGAGCGCTCGTACGGTTGGCGCAGGGTAAGGGCTATCGCTTGGTCGCGGCGACGGCCTGCAATCTGCTACTGCTGCGGCAGGACCTTTGTCCAACTGTGATCGGCGATGTCGAATTGTCGCTTGAAACCTTACGCGACGATTCTGACGCGAGGACGTTCGTGTTCTTCGGCTATGATGGGACAGTGCTCACGAGCCGATCCCCGTTGCGGATGCCCTGGCACCGTCTGGACCTGGAGCCAGCCCACCTCCAACAACTGCCCCGTTATCTGAGGCGCTTCCCCGGCGATTTCAGTGCCTTGCAGAAGGCGCTGTTCGTGTTGTTCGTCATGCTGAAATTTCCACAGAGCCTTTCCCGCATCGTCTCAGAGGGGCTCAACAAGCTAAGACCATAAGCGGCCAGTGCGAGCCTCCCCGCACATCGTCACACCGCTGCAACGCCCGTTGCCGCCGGCTGGGTGATCGCGCTCATGGCCCGACCTACGGTAGAGCAATCCGCCGACTTGGCCATATCGCCGAGGGAAACAATGCCAACCAGACGCAGCTGATTTACCGCGTCACCGCGTCCCCAGGATTTACCGCCGGCACCGCCTATCGCGACAAGTGCCGCCAGCGTCAGCGCCTTATACACGGGATGCAAGCTTGTTCTTTTCATTGTGCTCTCCATACGTTGTTCAACAGACAAAAGACGCGGCATTTACGCTGCGGAATGGCATTAATCCCGCACATGACGGCATAGCGATTGTGCAGAGCGAAGTGCCTGCCAAGGGAACAACGCGCGACGTCAAGTTGGCAGATCAACCCACCCCAAAGGTGTCGCGGTGCGACTGCGTACGCTCTGGTGGCGCTTCACCTCGACACGATGCCGATCGAGCACCGGGCAGGCATTGCGTACCTCGAATCAACGGGCACAACGTACTACCGCAGGACAGCACGGGTCGGTGCGTTGGCAAACATATGGAAAGCGCTCCGCCTTGCAGCAGCGGTCAACTGCAAGCAACACGGCAGATGGCGCAGGAGTTCGACCGCGCACAGATACGGACTCCCTTTGCGGCTATGGTGAAATACAGGAATGCACCGGGATCAAAGCCTTTTCGGGCAGCGCGACATCCGAAGCTCGTACGCCCCCGACAGCGGCTACTACAAACTCCATGTCCGCGTCGTTTGGTCTGCAGGCGGGCACCAGCAGGGTCTCATGGCGAGTTTGAGCCTTTAAGGTACGAAGGTATCGCGCATTAAGCGCTGAACTGAAGCAAGGTGCCGCCTGCGTCCCCAGACACCGGCATGCGTAGCGGGGCACCTCGCCGTCAAAATTTCATTGCCGATCGACCTGATCGCGCAGCCAGCCGAAGCGCGGGAACATGAAGGGAAAAATCACCAGAAGACCTCGGGTCTCGGCAATAAGTCATTGATTTATTGGTCGGGGTGACAGGATTCGAACCTGCGACCACCTGCGCCCAAGGCAGGTGCGCTACCAGACTGCGCTACACCCCGTGAGCCGATTTTACCCCGAAACGGCGCCGCGCTCGCGCTACTTGACAGCCGCTCCCGCCTCCGGCGCCGGGGCGGCGATGGGCCGGCGCCTGCGGCGCCGGCTGGCCAGGCGTTCCAACAGCAGGTACACCACCGGGGTGGTGAACAGGGTCAGCATCTGCGACAGCAGCAAGCCGCCGATGACGGCGATGCCGAGAGGCTGGCGCAACTCCGAGCCCGTCCCCATCCCCACCGCCAGCGGCACCGCCCCGAACAGCGCCGCCATGGTGGTCATCATGATGGGGCGAAAGCGAATGAGGCAGGCCTGGTAGATCGCCTCACGCGGACTCAGGCCCTGGGTGCGTTCGGCATCGAGGGCGAAGTCGATCATCATGATCGCGTTCTTTTTGACGATGCCGATCAGCAGGATGATGCCGATGATGGCGACGATCGACAGCTCGGTGCCGGTGACCAGCAGCGCCAGCAGCGCGCCGATGCCGGCGGTGGGCAGGGTGGACAGGATGGTCAGCGGGTGGATCAGGCTCTCGTAGAGCATGCCCAGCACGATGTAGACGGTGAGCAGCGCGGTCAGGATCAGGATCGGCAGGGTGCTGAGCGACTGCTGGAAGAGCTGGGCGTTGCCGGCGAAGTCGCCGCGCATGTCGCCGGGCACCTTGAGGTCAAGCAGGGCTTTCTGGATCAGAAGGGTGGCGTCGCCCAGCGAGACCCCGGGCGCGAGGTTGAAGCTGACGTTGACCACCGGGAACTGGCCCTGGTGGCCGATCGACAGCGGCGCGATGCCGCGTTCGAAGTGCGCTACCGCCGACAACGGCACGACGGCGCCGGACGACGACACGATGCGGATGCGATCCAGGGTCTCGGGATCGCGCTGGTCGCTGGGCAGCGCCTCCAGGATCACGTGGTACTGGTTGAGCTCGGTATAGGTGATCAGCACCTGCGCCTGGCCGAAGGCGTTGCCCAGGGCGCGGTCGACGTCCGCCGGCGCGATCCCCAGCTGCGAGGCGGTGTCGCGGTTCACCACCACGTTCATCTGCTGGCCGGACTTCTGCATGTCGCTGCTCACGTCCTTGAGCTGCGGCAGCGTGCTCAGCTTGTCGACCAGCCTGGGCACCCAGGTAAACAGCTCCTTGATGTCCGAGGACTGTACGGCGTAGATGTATTGAGAATTGCCCGTGCGCCCCCCGGCGCGGACGTCCTGCACCGGCTGCAGGTACACGCTGAGGCCGGCCAGACGGGCGAACTGCGGCCGCAGCCGCGCGATCACCTGGTCGACGGTGGAACGGCGGCCCTCGGCGCGCGTCCTCAGCGTGATGAACATGCTGCCGTTGTTGGAGGCGTTGCGGCCGCCGACGAAGGAGCCCATCGAGGACACGTCGGGATCCTTCAGCACGATGGCGGCGGCGACCTGCTGCTTGGCCACCATGGCGTCGAAGGAGATGTTCTGCGCCGCCTGGGTCGAGCCCTGGATCATGCCGGTGTCCTGCTGCGGGAAGAACCCCTTGGGCACGGCGATGTAGAGATACACCGTACCGACCACCGCGCCCAGGGTGATCAGCAGCATCAGCCAGTGGTGGCGCAGGGCCCAGCCCAGCCCCGAACGGTACACACCCTGCAGCGCCTCGAAGCCGCTCTCGGCGGCCCGCGACAGGCGGCCCGGCGGCCGATCGCGTCGCTCGGCGCGCAGGTAGTGGCCGCACAGCGAGGGGGTCAGGGTGAGCGACACCACGCCGGACACGGCGATGGCCGAGGCCAGCGTCACCGCGAACTCGTGGAACAGCCGCCCCACCACCCCGCCCATGAACAGGATCGGGATGAACACGGCGATCAGCGACAGGCTCATCGACAGCACGGTGAAGCCGATCTCGCGGCCGCCCTTGACCGCGGCCGCCAGCGGCTGCATGCCGGCCTCGATGTGGCGCGTGATGTTCTCGATCACCACGATGGCGTCGTCCACCACGAAGCCGACGGCGATGGTCAGCGCCATCAGCGAGAAGTTGTCGATGGAAAAGCCGAACAGCCACATCACCGCGAAGGTGCCGGCCAGCGACAGCGGCACGGTGATGCCGGCGATGGCGGTCGGAATGCCGCGGCGCAGGAACAGCAGCATCACCAGGATCACCAGCGTGATCGACAGCAGCAGCGAGAACTGCACGTCCTGCACGGAGGCGCGGATGGTCACCGTGCGGTCGGTCTGCACCTCCAGCTTCACCCCGGCAGGCAGCCAGCTCCGCAGCAGCGGCATCAGCGCCTTCACGCCGTCCACCGTCTCGATCACGTTGGCGTCGGACTGCTTGCGCACCATCAACAGCACCGAGCGCTGCTTGTTGAACCAGCCGGCCTGGAAAGGGTTGAGCTGGCCGTCGACGATGCGGGCCACCGCGGACAGCGGCACCGGTCTGCCGTTGTGCAAGCCGACGATCAGCGACTTGAAGTCGTCCGCCACTTTAAGCTGGTCGTTGGCGTCGATGACGTAGGTCTGCGCCTGGTCGGCGAGCGAGCCCTTGGGCGACAGCGCGCTCAGGCCCGCCAGCACGTTCTGCACGTTGGCCAGGTTCAGGCCCATGGCGGCCAGCGCGCCGGTGTTGACCTGGATGTGCACGGCCGGCTGGGCGCCCCCCACCACGTCCACTTGGCTGACGCCCTTGACCTGGGAGATGCGCTGCGCCAGCAGGGAGTCGGCGTAGTTGTACAGGTCCGCCAGGGTGTGCGACTCCGAGATCAGCGCCAGGATCATCACCGGCGCATTGTTCGGGTTCGCCTTGCGGTAGGTCGGCGGCGACGGCAGCCCCGCCGGCAGGTCGGCCGAGGCGGCATTGACTGCCTCCGCCACGTCGCGCGCTGCGCTGTCGATGTCCTTACTCATGTCGAACTGCATCACCACCGTGGCGGTGCCGAGCGAGCTGTTGGAGGTGATTTCGTTGACCCCGGCGATCTGGCCGAAGTGCCGCTCCAGCGGCGCCGACACGGTGGTCGCCATGGTCTCCGGCGCCGCCCCCGGCTGGGTGGCGGAGACGAAGATGATCGGCAGGTCCACGTTGGGCAGCGACGCTACCGGCAGCGAGTAGCGCGCCAGCATGCCGAGCAGGAACAACCCGGCCGCCAGCAGGGTGGTGCCGATCGGGCGCCGGATGAACGGCGCGCTGATGTTGAACAACACGGCGTTGGTCTTTTCCTGCCGGCTTGCGCCGGGAGACGCCGTGTCGTCGCGATCCTCGCTCATGGCCCCGCCGCTATACGCTCGGGGCCGGCTGCTGCACCACCGCCGCGCCGCGGCGCCGGCCCAGCCACGCCGCCAGGCGATCCATGTAGAGGTAGATCACCGGCGTGGTGTACAAGGTCAGCACCTGCGACAGCAGCAGGCCGCCGACGATGGAGATGCCGAGCGGCCGCCGCAGCTCGGAGCCGTTGCCGTTCTCCAGCGCCAGCGGCAGCGCACCCAGCAGCGCCGCCATGGTGGTCATCATGATCGGCCGGAACCGCAGCAGCGCCGCCTGGTAGATCGACTGCTCCGGCGGCATGCCCTGGTGGCGCTCCGCCTCCAGCGCGAAGTCGATCATCATGATGGCGTTCTTCTTGACGATGCCGATCAGCAGGATGATGCCGATCAGCGCCACGATGGTCAGCTCCTGCCCGGTCAGCATCAGCGCCAGCAGCGCGCCGACGCCGGCGGAAGGCAGCGTCGACAGGATCGTCACCGGGTGGATATAGCTCTCGTACAGCACCCCCAGCACGATGTAGATCACCACCACCGCGGCCAGGATCAGCCAGGGCTCGCTCGCCAGCGAGGACTGGAACTCGGCGGCGGTGCCGGAATAACTCGTCTGGATGGTGTTAGGCAGGCCGATGCCCTGCTCCACCTCGGCCACGGCGGTGAGCGCGTCGCCGAGCGAGTGGCCCGGCGCAAGGTTGAACGAGATCGTCACCGCCGAGAGCTGGTCCTCGTGGGTCACCACCAGCGGCGCGGTGGTGGTGCTCATGCTCGCCACCGCCGACAGCGGCACCATATCGCTGGCCGCGGAGGCCGCGGTCGAGGCCGCGTTGATCGCCTTGGAGGCGTTGGCGTTGGAGGCGCTGGCGCTGGACAGCACGGTGTAGTTGGCATTGGCCCGCACGTAGAGCTTCTGCAGCGTCTCCGGACGGTTGCGGTACTCGGGTTGCACCTCCAGCACCACGCGGTACTGGTTCAGCTCGGTGTAGATGGTGCTGACCTGGCGCTGGCCGAAGGCATCGTACAGGGTGTCGTCGATGGTCTGCACCGGCACGCCGAACTGGCTGGCGCGGTCGCGATCGATGCTCAGCAGGAGCTGCTGCCCCTGCGCCTGCATGTCGCTGGTCACGCCGGAGAATTCGGGCCGCTGCTTGATGGCGTCGGTGAGCCGGGGGCCCCACAGGCGCAGTTCCTGGGTGTCGGTATCCTGCAGCACGTACTGGTACTGCGTGCGGCTGACCTGGCTGTCGATCTGCAGGTCCTGCACCGGCTGCATGTACAGCGACATGCCCTCGACGCCCGCCACCGAGCCTTTCAGGCGCGCCATCACCTGGTCGATGGGCGGCCGCTGACCGCGCGCCTTGAGCACGATGGTCAGCCGGCCGGTGTTGAGGGTGGGATTGACCGTACCGGCGCCAACGAAGGACGACACGCTCTGCACCGCCGGATCGCGGCGCAGGATGTCGGACATCTGCTGCTGGCGCTGCAGCATCGCCGGGAACGAGATGCTCTGCGCCGCCTCGGTGATGCCGGTGATGACGCCGGTGTCCTGCTGCGGGATCAGGCCCTTGGGAATGACGATGTAGAGCAGCACTGTGAACACCAGGGTCGCCACCGCCACCAGCAGCGTCGGCAACTGGTGCCGCATTACCCAGCGCAGGCTGGCGGCATAGGCGTCGAGGCCGCCCTGGAACACGCGTTCGCTCCAGGCCAGCAAGCCGCGCCCCTCCTTGCCGGGCTCATGGGCGTCCTCCGCCTTGAGCAGCTTGGCGCACATCATCGGCGTCAGCGTCAGCGACACCACCGCCGACAACACCACCGCGATCGACAGCACCAGGGCGAACTCGCGGAACAGGCGGCCGACGATGCCGGACATCAGCAGCAGCGGGATGAACACCGCGATCAGCGACACCGTCAGCGAGATCACGGTGAAGCCGATCTGCTTGGAGCCGATACGGGCGGCGGATTCCGGGTCCTTGCCCTGCTCGATGTAGCGCACGATGTTCTCGATCATGACGATGGCGTCGTCCACCACGAAGCCGGTGGCGATGGTCAGCGCCATCAGCGACAGGTTGTCGAGCGAGAAGTTGGCGAGCGACATCACGCCGAAGGTGCCGATCAGCGACAGCGGCAGCGCCACGCTGGGGATCACGGTCGCCCACAGCTTGCGCAGGAACATGAAGATCACCATCACCACCAGCGCCACCGTCAGCAGCAGCGTGAACTGCACGTCGCGCACCGAGGCGCGGATGGTCGCGGTGCGGTCGGACAGGATGCTGACCTTGACCGCCGCCGGGATGCTCGCCTCCAGCTTCGGCAGCAGGGCCTTGATGCGGTCCACGGTCTGGATGATGTTGGCGCCGGGCTGGCGCTGGATGTCGAGCAGCACCGCGGGTTTGCGGCCCTGCGGCGTATTGATCCAGGCGGCGAGCTGGTCGTTCTCGGCGCCGTCCACGACGGTGGCGATGTCGGACAGGCGCACCGGCGCGCCGTTCTTGTAGGTGACGATCACCGCCCCATAGTCCGCCGCCGAGCTGATCTGGTCGTTGGAGCCGATGGTGTAGGACTCGGTGGCCCCGTTGAAGCTGCCCTTGGGGGCATTGACGTTGGCGGTCGACAGCGTGGAGCGCACATCCTACAGCCCCAGGCCAAGCCCGGCCAGCGCCGCCGGGTTGACCTGGATGCGCACGGCCGGCTTCTGGTTGCCCTCGATGCTGACCAGGCCGACGCCGGACACCTGCGACAGCTTCTGCCCCAGGATGGTGTCGGCGAAGTCGTTGACCCGGTCGATCGGCATGGTGTCCGAGGTCACCGCCAGCGACAGGATCGGCGCATCCGCCGGGTTGACCTTGCTGTAGGCCGGCGGGTACGGCAGGTTGCCGGGCAGCACGCCCTTGGCCGCGTTGATCGCGGCCTGCACATCCTGGGCGGCGTCGTCGATATTGCGGTCCAGCACGAACTGCAGCGTGATGGTGGAGACGCCGAACGAGCTGACCGAGTTCATCGCCGACAGCCCGGCGATCTGGCCGAACTGCCGCTCCAGCGGCGTGGTCACCAGCGAGCTCATCACCGACGGGCTGGCGCCCGGGTACTGGGTGGTGACCTGGATGGTGGGGAAATCCACCGACGGCAAGGCCGATACCGCCAGGAAGCGATAACCAAGCAGGCCGAGCAGCACCACCGCCACCATCAGCAGCGAGGTGGCGACCGGCCGCTCGATGAAGGGTTCGCTGACGCTCATGGGGCGCCGCCGGCGGCTCCGCTACTGCTGCTACTGCTGCTACTGCCGCTGCTGCCGCCACCGCTGCTGCCGCCCTGGTCCTGGCGGTGGCGATGGTGTCCCTGCTGCTGGCCGTTGTCACCGCCAGCGGCATCGCCGCCGGAGGAAGAGGAAGGAGCAGCAGCGTCCGCCCCGGTGGCAACGGACACCTGCACCTTGGATCCCGGCTGCAGGCGCGACTGCCCGTCCACCACCACGCGATCACCCTCGTCGAGGCCGCTGCCGATCATGGCGACGTTGGCCTCGCTGTGGGCGACCGTGACCGGCTGCATCTGCACCGTCTGGTCGGCCTGAATGCGATAGACATAGCTGCCGTTCGGCCCGAGCTGCACCGCCTGCGCCGGCACCGTCAACACCTTGTGCTCGGTGCGCACCAGCAGCCGCGCGTTGACGAACTGGCCCGGCCACAGCTTCTTGTCCTGGTTGGTGAAGGTGGCTTTAAGCTTGATGGTGCCGGTGGTGGCATCGATCTGGCTGTCGAAGGCGGTGAGCTCGCCGCGGGCCAGCTCGGTCTGGTTGTCGCGGGTCACCGCCACCACCGTCAACGGCTGCGCCTCGGCGGCGCGGATCTGCGGCAGCGCCTGCTCCGGCAGGGTGAACGTGACGGCGATCGGCTTGATCTGCGTCAGCACCACGATGCCGGTGGCATTGGAAGCGGACACCAGGTTGCCGACGTCCACCTGGCGGATGCCCGCCACCCCGGCGAACGGCGCCCTGATGCTGGTGAAGGACAGCTGCACCCGCGCACTTTCGATGGACGCATCGTCGGCCTGCACCTGCGCCTCGTCCTGATGCACCAGGGCGAGCTGCTGGTCGACCTGCTGGCCGGTGACGTAACCGTCCGGCAGCAGCGCCTGGTAACGCTTCAAGTCCAATTTGGCGCTGGCCAGTGCCGCCTGGTCCTGCGCCTTCTTGGCGATCGTCTGGTCCAGAGTGGCCTGGAACGGGCGCGGATCGACCTGGGCCAGCAGGGAGCCCTTGTCGACCTCCTCGCCTTCCTTGAACGGCACCGACACCAGCTGGCCGGACACCTGGGCCAGGATGGTGGCCGTGTTGAAGGCCAGCACCGAACCCAGGCCGTTAAGGTAGATCGGCATGTCCTGCCTTCCCACGGACACCGCCGTGACCGGCACCGGGCCGTCCTCGGCATTCTTGCCTTTGCGGCCGCCGCCGCTGCCGCCACCTGCGCCGCCCGAGCCTGCATGCGTACACGCGGTCAGGACCGTCGCCGCAACCACTGCAGCGACGATCGCCATCGCTTTGCGCATAGGGTATCGCTCCACTTGCGGCGGTCTGCCGCGACTCTTCGTGAACGCAGGATTATGGCCGTTGGACGCTAAAAAATCCCTGCGGGTTCAAATGCCTCGCGGTTAAGAAATGTTGCCCGGGAGCCATGGCGGGTCCTAGACGGTATGCGGGCGGAGCAGGCTGCGGTAGCGCAGCGCGTTCTTGACGTATACCTGCGCCACCTTCCTGAGCATGTCGACCTCCGGCGGTGTCAGCTCGCGCGCCACCTTGGCCGGGCTGCCCAGCAGCAGCACGCCGTCGGGAAACACCTTGCCCTCCGCAACGAGGCTGCCGGCGCCGACGATGGAGTCGCGCCCGATCACGGCGCCGTTGAGCACCACGCTGCGGATCCCCACCAGCGAATGGTCGCCGACGGTGCAGCCGTGCAGTGTCACCTGGTGGCCAACGGTGCAGCCGCGCCCAACCACCAGCTTGAAGCCGGGGTCGGTATGCAGTACCGATCCGTCCTGGATATTGCTGTCCTCGCCGACCACGATGTCGTCGTTGTCGCCGCGCAGCACGCAGTTGAACCACACGCTGCTACCGGCGGCGAGCTGCACCGAGCCCACCACCGTGGCGTTGTCCGCCACCCAGGCGTCGGCGGAAACCCGCGGCACCCGATGTTCGAGCTGGTACAGCATCAGCGCAGCAGGGCCGCGATCCGCCGCGCGTCCGGATTCTCGATCACGCCGCGCTCGCACACGATGGCGTCGATCAGTTCCGCCGGGGTGACGTCGAACACCGGGTTGAACGCCTGCATCCCCGGCGGCGCCACCGGCTGGCCGCGGAACTCGGTCAGCTCCTGCGCGGCGCGCTCCTCGATCGGAATGGCTTCGCCATACGGACAGGACAGGTCGAAGGTTCCCGACGGCGCCACCACCATGAACCTTGCGCCGTGGCGCTGGGCGGCGACCGCCAGCATGTAGGTGCCGATCTTGTTGGCGGTGTCGCCGTTGGCGGCGATGCGATCGGCGCCGACGATCACCCAGTCGATCCGCTCGGTCCGCATCAGGTGCGCGGCGGCGCCGTCGGCGATCAGCTTGGAAGGAATGCCCTCGCGCATCAGCTCCCACGCCGTCAGGCGCGCGCCCTGCAGCCAGGGCCGGGTCTCGGTGTTATAGACCTGCTCGATCT
Source organism: Nevskia sp. (assembly GCA_031291075.1). Taxonomy (GTDB): domain Bacteria; phylum Pseudomonadota; class Gammaproteobacteria; order Nevskiales; family Nevskiaceae; genus Nevskia. The sequence continues at coordinate 10,694 of JARLJS010000152.1, forward strand.
TGCCCTGCGCATGGGCGGTGCGGATCACGCCCAGCGCGGTGCCGTGGCCGCCGGTGGCCAGCGCCCCGGTATTGCAGTGCGTGATCACGCGCGCGCCTTGGGGCAGCAGGGCGGCGCCAAGTTCGCCCATATGCAGGTTCTGGCTCAAGTCCTCGGCGTGGATGCGGCGCGCCTCCGCCTCCAGCGCATCGGCGCCGCCGCCGTTCTGCCACAGCCCGCGCAGACGCGCCAGCGCCCAGCGCAAGTTGACGGCCGTGGGCCGCGAGGACGCCAGGACCTTTTCCGCCTGTTCGAACGAAGCGGGATTGCGCCGCACCGCCAGCACCAGGCCGTAAGCCGCCGCGATGCCGATGGCCGGGGCGCCACGCACCGCCATGCCGTGGATGGCCTGCGCCACTTCCTCGGCACTGCGGCAATCGAGGTATTCCTCCTGCATCGGCAGCAGGCGCTGGTCGAGCAGTCGCAGGCGGTCGCCGAGCCAGCCGATGGGCTGCACGGCGCTTGGGGACGAAGCGCTTGTCACGGGGGATTCCTACCGGGTCTAATGCGCGCATTCTAACGTCTTGGCTCAAGGGATTTCCGCATGCAGCCCATCGACCTGCTGGTCCTGCCGCGCTGGCTGGTGCCGGTCGAACCGGCCGGCGCCGTGCTGGAGGAGCACGCGCTGGCGGTCGACGCCGGCCGCATCGTCGACGTGCTGCCGGCCCCGTTCGCCCATCAGGCCTACCAGCCGAGGGAAGTGCTGGAACTGCCCCGTCACGCCCTGCTGCCCGGGCTGGTCAACTGCCATACCCATGCTGCGATGACCCTGTTGCGCGGCCTGTCGGACGACCTGCCGCTGATGGACTGGCTGCAGCGGCACATCTGGCCGGCCGAGGCCGCCCACGTCAGTTTCGCCTTCTGCGCCGATGGCGCACGCCTGGCCGCCGCCGAAATGATCCGCGGGGGCACCACCTGCTTCAACGACATGTACTTCTTTCCGGACGCCACCGCGGCGGTGGCCGGCGAGACCGGACTGCGCGTCACCGTGGGCCTCATCGTGTTCGACTTCCCCACCGCCTGGGGCCAGGACTGGCAGGAATACATCCGCCGCGGGCTGGAGGTGCACGACCGCCTGCGCGGCCTGCCGCTGGTGCGAACGGTGTTCGCGCCGCACGCACCGTACACGGTGTCCGACGCCCCGCTCAGGCGTGTACGCGAGCTCGCCACCGAGCTGGGGATCGGCATCCACATGCACCTGCACGAGACCGCCGCGGAGGTGGACGGCGCCGTGCAGAGCAACGGCCGGCGTCCCTGGCACCGACTGCGCGAACTGGACCTGCTCGGCCAGGGCTTCATCGCCGTGCACATGACCCAGCTCACCGAAGCGGAGATCGCGGAAGCTGCGGACCTCGGCGTGAGCGTCGCGCATTGCCCGGAGTCCAACCTCAAGCTCGCCAGCGGTTTCTGTCCGGTGGCGAAACTCCTGGCAGCCGGCATCAACGTCGCCATCGGCACCGACGGCGCCGCCAGCAACAACGACCTCGACATGCTGGGCGAACTGCGCACCACGGCCCTGCTGTCCAAGGCCGTCGCCGGGGACGCCAGCGCCCTGCCCGCCGCCGCCGCCCTGCGCATGGCCACCCTGGGCGGCGCCCGGGCGCTGGGCCTGGAAAGCGAGATCGGTTCGCTGGAGCGCGGCAAGTCGGCCGACTTCTTCGCCATCGACCTGGCCCGGCCCGCCACCCAGCCCGTCTACCACGTACTATCGCAAGTGGTATACGCTGCCGGCCGCGACCAGGTCACGGACGTCTATGTCGCCGGCCGTGCCCTGCTGCGGGAGGGAAAATTACTCACTGTGGATGAAGCGCAGGTGTTCGCCAAAGCGGCAGAATGGCGCGAACGCATCATCCGGACCGACCTGTAGCCGCGGCAGCCGCCGTGGCGTGTCCCCCGAGCCATAGGCCCAGGCGCTCTTTCGTTCGATAATCCCCTTGTTGATCAGCAGCTTGTACGGAATCTCCTAAGCACAGCATGAACACCAACGTCGACGCCGGCGAGATCGCGCATTTCGAGAGTCTGGCCGCCCGCTGGTGGGACCCCCGGGGGGAAATGGCGGCGCTGCACGTCATCAATCCTGTGCGTACACGTTATATCGAGCGAGCCGTCGGCGGGCTCAAGGACAAAACCGCGCTCGACGTCGGCTGCGGCGGCGGGCTGCTGACCGAGGCCCTGGCCCGCGGCGGCGCCCACGCACTGGGGATCGACCTGGCGCAGGCCTCGATCGAGGTGGCGCAGCGCCACGCCGCCGAACACAAACTCGAGGTCCAGTACCGGCTGGCGAGCGCCGAGGAGCTTGCGGCCGAGCGGCCCGGGAGCTTCGACCTGGTGTGCTGCCTGGAAATGCTCGAACACGTGCCGGATCCCGCGTCGGTGGTGGCCGCTTGCGGCCGTCTCGTCAGGCCGGGCGGCGGGGTGGTGTTCTCCACCATCAACCGCAATCCCAAGGCCTATGCGCTGATGATCCTGGGCGCGGAGTACGCCCTGGGGCTGGTTCCGCGGGGCACGCACGACTACGCCAAGTTCATCCGTCCCTCCGAACTCGACCGCTGGGCGCGCAGCGCGGGTTTGGAACCCAAGGAAGTCATAGGCTTACGCTACAACCCAGTGTTGCTGAGCGCGAGTCTCAATGCCCGCGACCTGGATGTGAATTACCTGATGAAGTGTGAGAAGCCATTCAGCTAAGGTTCATGGCGGAGGCCGATAATTGCATGCAAACGCTGCAAATGCCGCGTATAAACGGTGAACTGAATTGAAAATAAGTTCAAAGTGCGTGCTGTTCGATCTTGACGGCACGCTCGTCGACACCGCGCCCGATCTTGCTCTTGCCGCCAATCTGGTCCGTGAAGAACAGGGGATGACACCCCTGCCGCTATCCGACTATCGCGCTTCCGCCTCCGGCGGCGCCCGCGGGCTGCTCAAGGTGGCGCTGGGGATGAACACCGATCACCCTGATTATCCCCAGCGCAAGGAGCGCTTCCTGGTGCATTACCGCGCCAACCTGAGCAACCAGTCCTGCCTGTTCCCAGGCGTGGCGGACATGCTCGACGCCCTGGATCAGGCCGGTATCCGCTGGGGCGTGGTCACCAACAAGGTTTCCTCTCTCAGCCAGCCCCTGATGCGGGACCTGGGACTGACCCCGCGCAGCGCCTGTCTCGTCAGCGGCGACAGCACACCCAAGCCCAAGCCGGCGCCGGAACCGCTGCTGCTGGCCGGCAAGCTGCTGGGCATATCGGCGCGCGATTGCCTCTATGTCGGCGACGACGAACGCGACATCCTGGCCGGCCGTGCCGCGCACATGCGCACCGCGGCTGCCGGCTGGGGCTACATGGGCGACAAGCCGGATCCGCGCAGCTGGCTGCCGGATGTGATCTGCGAAACTCCGGCCGAGGTGGCACAACTGCTCGAACTGCGCCGTGCTGCCTGAGGCGGCGATCCCGCCGGACTACCAGCCGGCGGGGCGGCTGCTGCAGGATCGCGTGATCCTGGTCACCGGCGCCAGCGGCGGCTTCGGTGCCGCCGCCGCGGTGGAGTGCGCCCGGCGCGGCGCTGGCGTGGTGCTGCTCGGCCGCAACGTCAAGAAGCTGGAAAAGGTCTACGACGCGATCGAGGCCGAGGGCGGCGCCCAGCCTGCGATCTATCCGGTCAACCTGGCCGGTGCCACCTGGAACGACCTGTCCGAACTGATCGCCACCATCGAGCGCGAATACGGGCGGCTCGACGGCATGGTGCACGCCGCCGCCCACTTCACCGTGTTCAGCCCGCTGTCGGACGTGGCGCCGCGCGACTGGATGGAAGGTCTGCAGGTCAACCTCACCGCACCCTACACGCTCACCCGGCTGGCCTTGCCGCTGCTGGCAAAGAGCCCGGATTCCAGCGTGGTATTCCTCACCGACCCCTCCGGCCACGACAACAAGGCCTATCGCGGCGCCTTCGGCGTCGCCAAGTACGCGCTGGAAGGCATGGCGCGCAGCTGGGCGCTGGAGCTGGAACCCTATCCGCAGCTGCGCCTGAACGCCTACGATCCCGGCCCCCTGCGCACCTTCCTGCGCCTCAAGGGCTATCCCGGCGAAGACGCGCAATCGGTGCCGGTGCCGGAAACCGCCATACCCGGCCTGATGTACCTGCTGGGGCCGGACAGCCGGGGGCAGAGCGGCTTCCGGTTCGGCAGGTCCGCTACCTAGGCGGACTCCGAGGCCGGTTCGCGCCGCCTCAATGCCACTGCGCCAGCCGCGCCTCCACCGCGCTCCATACCTTTGAATCCAGCGTCTTGCGGGCGACCGCCACCACCATCCCGAACGGCTCTTCCGCCACGTCGCGCTTGATGTCGAACAGGAAGGCGCAGATCTCCGCCACGTTGAGGCTGGGCAGGATGAAGGCGAGGTCGCTCAGGTTGCTCAGCGGGCTGCGCGAGGTGATGAACTCCGCCTGTGCTGCCACGATGTCCTCGTCGCTGTAATTGGGCCATATCAGCTCGGCCTGGGCGGTCTCCTCCTCGTCGGTATGCGCCAGATAGGCGCCGACCAGGCGGTTGAACAGGCGGTAGAAGTCAGCTTCGGCGCGCCGCACCGCCCCGTCTTCGATCGCGGCCTGGATCTGGCGGGTCAGATCCTCGACCTGCCGGTGTCCCGCTTCCAGCCGCTCCGGCACGCTGCCCAGCTTTGCATAGAGGGGCATGATGAACTGATCCTCGTCCCGCATGTGGACATGCAGGTGATGCAGGAGCTGGCGGACACGGTTACCGAGGGCGTCCGCCGCCGCGACGTCTCCGGCATTGAGACGGCCGATGGCAATGGACGCCGTGAACAGCGCCCAGCGATGCGCCTTGTGGGGAATGTTGTAGATGTCGTGCCGCACCCGGCATTCTCCGCATACAATCCCGTGGAACTATACCCCGCGTTTGCGCCGGTTTCGAACCGCGGCGGCGACCGCACCGGGTGCGCTGCACAATGGTCGCCCCGCTCCCTTCGGAGCCCGAAAGGGAGTAGTGTTTCCACCTGACGATGGGGGAAAGGTGAACGCTGCCGCGCGTGTCATCAGGCTATCGACCAGGTGCCTCCGGGCGGCAGGCCGCAGGGGCGCTTTGCGGTGAGCCGAACATGACAGCGGCGACTGCACTGCCCGGCCAGGCGGCCACCGCTCCTGCCATGACCGAGTTGCACATCCTCTGGCTCACGGCGGGACTCGGCTGCGACGGTGACTCCATCGCGATCACCGCGGCCACCCAGCCCAGCCTGGAAGACCTGGTCCTGGGCGGCATCCCCGGGCTACCGAGAATCCACCTGCACCACCCGATCCTGGCGGTCGAAGCCGGCGACGCCTTCCTGGAACCCTTCCACCGGGCGGTCGCCGGCGGACTCGGGCCGTTCCTGCTGGTGGTCGAGGGCTCGATCCCGAACGAACGCATCAAGCCCGAAGGGTATTGGGCCGCGCTCGGCACCGACGCCGCCACCGGCCAGCCGATTCCGACCTGCGACTGGATCGACCGCCTGGCACCACGCGCCTGGGCGGTGGTGGCGATCGGCACCTGCGCAACCTATGGCGGCATCCATGCCATGGAAGGCAACCCTACCGGCTGCATGGGCCTGCCGGACTACCTCGGCTGGGACTGGCAATGCGCCGGCGGCATGCCGGTGGTGTGCGTACCCGGCTGCCCCGTGCAGCCCGACAACTTCATGGAGACCCTGCTCTACCTGTTGCGACAGGCGGCCGGCGCTGCGCCACCGATCCCGCTCGACAAGGCGCTGCGGCCGGCCTGGCTGTTCGGCGACACGACGGTGCACGAGGGCTGCGACCGGGCGGGCCATTACGAGCAGGCCGAGTTCGGCACCGCCTACGGCGCGTCCGAATGCATCGTCAAGCTCGGTTGCTGGGGCCCGGTGGTGATCTGCAACGTACCCAAGCGCGGCTGGATCAACGGCATCGGCGGCTGTCCCAACGTCGGCGGCATCTGCATCGGCTGCACCATGCCGGGCTTTCCCGACAAGTTCATGCCGTTCATGGACGAACCGCCCGGCGCCAGGATGTCGACCTCTGCGGTGCTGGCCTACGGGCGGGCGGTGCGCGCGCTGCGCCAGGTGACCAAGACCTCGCTGCACCAGGAACCCGCCTGGCGCACGCCGGGCGACACCCTCAAGAGCGGCCACCAGGGAGACTGAAGCGGCGATGGCGAAGCTGATCGACATGCACTGGGACCCGGTCACCCGCATCGTCGGCAGCCTGGGCATCCATACCACCATCGACTTCGACAACCGGCAGGTGGTGGAGTGCCACAGCACCTCGTCGATCTTCCGCGGCTACAGCGTATTCATGCGCAACAAGGACCCGCGCGACGCCCACTTCATCACCAGCCGCATCTGCGGCATCTGCGGCGACAACCACGCCACCTGCGCCGTGTACGCGCAGAACATGGCCTTCGGCATCAAGCCGCCGCATGTGGCCGAGTGGATGATCAATCTCGGCGAGGCGGCCGAGTACATGTTCGACCACAACCTGTACCAGGACAACCTGGTGGGAGTCGACTATTGCGAGCAGATGGTGCGCGCCACCAACCCCGGCGTGCTGGCCCGCGCCGAAACCACGCCGTCGCCGCACGCTTGCGTCCACGGCTACGCCAGCATCGCCGACATCATGCGGGCGCTGAACCCGTTCAGCGGCGCGTTCTACCGCGAAGCGCTGCAGATGAGCCGCCTGACGCGCGAGATGTTCTGCCTGATGGAGGGGCGCCATGTGCATCCCTCCACGCTCTACCCCGGCGGCGTGGGTACACCGGCGACGATCCAGGTCTTCAACGATTACCTGGTGCGCCTGCTGCGCTACGTCGAGTTCCTGAAGCGGGCGGTGCCGCTGCACGACGACCTGTTCGATTTCTTCTACGAAGCGCTGCCCGGCTACGAGAAGGTGGGGCAACGCCGCGTGCTGCTCGGCTGCTGGGGCTCGTTCCAGAACCCTGAGCACTGCGACTTCCGCTACCACACCATGGCCGCCTGGGGGCGCGAGATGTACGTCACGCCGGGCATCGTCGTCGACGGCAAGCTGATCACCACCGACCTGGTCGAGATCAACCTGGGTCTGCGCGTGCTGCTGGGCAGTTCCTTCTACGACGACTGGCAGGACCGCGAGACCTTCGTCAGCCACGATCCGCTGGGCAACCCGGTCGACCAGCGCCACCCCTGGAACCAGACCACCCTGCCGCGCCCGCAGAAGCGGGACTTCGCCGGCAAGTACACCTGGGTCATGTCGCCGCGCTGGTTCGACCGCGCCAGCGGCCAGCACCTGGCGCTCGATACCGGCGGCGGGCCGCTGGCGCGGCTGTGGACCACGGCCCTGGCGCAGCGGGTGGACATCGGCTACGTCCAGGCGACCGGCGATGCCGTCCGCATCCGCCTGCCGCGCACCGCGCTGCTGCCGGAAACCGAGTTCGTCTGGCGCATCCCGGCGTGGAGCAACGCGATCGAGCGCAACCGCGCGCGCACCTACTTCCAGGCCTACGCCGCCGCCTGCGCCCTGTACTTCGTCGAGCGCGCGCTGGCGGAGGTGCATGCCGGGCGCACCGAAACCTCCACCCCCTTCAGCGTGCCGGACGAGGCGATCGGCTGCGGCTTTCACGAAGCGGTACGCGGCATCCTCTCGCATCACCTGGTGATCCGGGACAAGCGCATCGCCAACTACCAGCCCTACCCGCCGACACCCTGGAACGCCAGCCCGCGCGATTCCTTCGGCACGCCCGGCCCCTACGAGGACGCGATCCGCAACACGCCGATCTTCGAGGAGAACGACCCCGACAACTTCAAGGGCATCGACATCATGCGCACCGTGCGCAGCTTCGATCCCTGTCTGCCCTGCGGTGTCCACATGTATACCGGCGCCGGCAAGCTGCTGGAGGTCCGCCACTCGCCGACGTTCGGAGCACAGCTGTGACCGGCCGGGACGATCCTTTTCCGGCGATCGACGCCCTGCTGACGCGGCTGCAGGAAGAAGCCGCCCGGGACGAGCAGGAGCGCACGCGCGCCCTGCTCCGGGCCGTACTCGATGCGCATGCCGCCGCCCTGGAGAAGCTGCTGGCGCTGGTACGAGCCCGCGCCGACGGCGAGGGCTTACTGGCGGCGCTCGCGCACGATCCCCTGATCGGGCGGGTGCTGGTGCTGCACGACCTGCACCCGCTGAGCCTGGCGGAACGGGTGCAGGCGGCCTTGCGCGAACTGGCGCCCAGGCTGGCGGCACAGCACGCGGCGGTGGGGCTGCTGGTACCGGTGACCGAAGGATCGTTGAAGCTGCGTCTGGAGCACCACGGCAAAGGCGCGGTGCGCAGCGAAGTCGAGGCGGCGCTGGCCGCGGCGGCACCGGAGGCATCGCCCGAGATCGAGGAAGTGCTCGTCGCGCCGCTGCACTTCCAGCCACGCAGCGGGCGCGCCGCATGAACGGCCGCTCCGCCGTCGCCGCCCTGCGGCAATTCGTGGCTCCGCGCCCGGCCGCGCCGCGCTGCGAGCTGTGTGGCCAGGCGCTGACCGACCCGCATGGGCACCTCGTCGACACGGCGAGCGGCGCGCTACGCTGTGCCTGCCCCGCCTGCGCCCTGCTGTTTTCGAACCCGGAGCGGCAAGGACTGCGCCGTCTGGACTCCCGGACCGAGCGCCTGCCGGCGATCAGTATGAGTGAAGCGGATTGGGCCGCACTGGGCGTGCCGGTGGGTCTTGCCTTCTTCCGTCGCAATTCGGCCGGCCGGGTGCAGGCGATCTGTCCCGGCGCCGCCGGAGCGATGGAACTGCCGCTGGAGCAGGCCGCGTGGGACGCCTTCGCCCACCGGAATCCTGCCTTCGCGCAGCTGGAAGCCGGCGTGGAGGCCCTGCTGGTACGGCGCACACCCGGCGGCTTCGATTTCTACCGCGTATCGATCGACCGCTGCTGGGCGCTGACCGGACTGCTGCGCTGCAGCCGGCATGGCTTGCCCGGCAGTGTCGGAAGCCTTCAGGCCGTCGACCATTTCTTCGCGGAGCTCGACCGTGCCGTCGCCTGAGCGCCAGGACGAAGCGCTCGCACGGGCCCTGCTGCGCGAAGGCCTGTGGCTCTACCCGTACCGCGCCTCCGCCCTGAAAAACCGCCAGCGTCACTTCTTCGGCGGCATCTATCCGCCGGCCTGGAGCGCGCGGAACACCGGCGATCCCTGCGTGCTGGGCACGGAGTGCCTGCTGGAGACGACGGCCGAAACCACGATCCAGGTGCGGGTGCTGTTTCTTCAGCACGCCTTGGCCGGCGACGACTGCGAACGAAGCATCGGGATGCCACCCGTCCCGCTGGAGGCGCTGCGGCAAGAACCGGCGTGCATCCGCTTCGAATTCGACGCGGGGGCAGCCGTTCTGCTCGGACAGATCACGGTCGGCGCGCAGGACTGCGGTGACGGCCTGGCGCGGATCCGCCTGCACATCGAGAATCTCACCGACGCGAACCCGCCGCACCGCGAGGACGTGCTGCCCTGCACGCTCGCGTCGACGCTGGCGATGCTGCACACGCAGGGTGGATCCTGGGTATCCCTGATCGATCCGCCAGCAGACCGCGCCGCCGCGGCACAAGCCTGCGTGCAGCAGGGATTGTTTCCGGTGCTGAGCGGCCGCACCGGGTCGCGCGACCGGCTGCTGGCCGCGCCCATCATCCTGCCCGAATACCCACGGCTGGCGCCCGAAAGCCGCGGCGACCTGTTCGACAACACCGAGATCGACGAGCTGCTGACGTTACGCGTGCTGACCCTGAGCGAAGCGGAAAAAGCGGAACTGCGACGCGCCACGCCGGCAGTCCGCGGGCTGCTGGAACGCGCGACCTCGTTGACACCCGCCGAGCTCGCCCGGTTGCATGGCGCGCTGCGCGATCTGCACGGCCTGGAGACGGCGCCACCCGCTCCGATGGTGGCCGTTGCGCCGGGAGCGAAAGTGCGCCTGCGCCCCAGACGCAGCGCCGATGCCCTCGACGCGCTCCTGGCCGGCAAGCTGGCCACAGTGCGCGCGGTGGAGCACGATGTCGACGGCGGCGTACAACTCACGGTCACCGTCGACGAGGATCCGGGCGCCGACCTCGGGGTGGCCGGCTACCACGGCCATCGCTTCTTCTTCCACCCCGACGAAGTGGAACCGTGGTGAACGCACGACCGCGCATCCTGGTGGCCGGGATCGGCAACATCTTCCTCGGCGACGACGGCTTCGGCTGCGCAGTGGCCGGGCGCCTGGCGGAACAGCAGTTACCAGGGCACGTGAGGGTCCACGATTTCGGCACCCGGGTGCTGGACCTGGCCTTCGAGATGACCGCCGGCTGGGATGCGGCGATCCTGCTGGACCTGTCGGCGCGCGGCGGCGCGCCGGGCACCCTCTACCTGCTCGATCCGCGGCCGGACGTCAGCGCGATGCCGCCGCCCGGGCATGCCCTGCAACTGGAGCCCGCGCTGGCGCTGGCGCGCCGGCTCGGCAACCTGCCCGCCCTGGTGCGGATCCTCGGCTGCGAGCCTTCGACGGACGGTTGCGCCGAACTCAACGGCCTGAGCCCGGCGGTGGCGGACGCGGTGCTCCCGGCCGCGCGCATGGTGGAGGCCCTCGTCGCGGAGCTGGGCGGAGCGTGTCATGCATGAGCTGGGCGTCGTGATGGCGATCATCGATACCGTGGTCGAACGCTGCGAGGGCGCCCGCGTGAACCGGGTGGTGCTGCAGGTCGGCAAGCTATCCGCCGTGCAGCCGGACGCGCTACGCTTCTGCTTCGACCTGGCAACGGAGGGTTCCCTGGTGGAAGGCGCGAGCCTCGACATCGTCGAAGTGCCGGGCAGCGGACGTTGCCGGACCTGTGCAACGGTGCTGGCGCTGGACCAGCCTTACGCGCAGTGCCGCTGCGGCGGCTCCGACATCGAGTGGCTGAGCGGCGATGAACTGCGCATCGTCGAAATCGAGGTGCAATGATGTGTACCACCTGCGGCTGCTCGGGTGAGAGACCTGACGATTCGCCCGGCTTCGTGCTCGACCTGCGTGGCAAGGGTGCGGCAGCTGCGCCGCCACCGCCATCGAACCTGGAGCGCGAGGAGAAGTCGCGGCGCATCCTGCTGGAGCAGGCCATCCTGGACAAGAACCGCCGCATCGCCGAGCGCAATCGCGGCTGGTTCGCCAACCAGTCCGTGGCGGCGATCAACCTCCTGAGCGCCCCTGGATCGGGCAAGACCACCCTGCTCGAGCGCACGGTCCGCCAGCGCGGGGACGCGCTCGGCATCCGCGTGATCGAAGGGGACCAGGCCACTTCGCTGGACGCCGACCGCATCGCGGCGGCCGGCGCCCAGGTGTTGCAGGTCAACACCGGCACGGGCTGTCACCTCGACGCCGAGATGATCGAGCGAGCCCTGGCCGAGCTGCGCCCGGCGCGCAGCTCGTGCCTGTTCATCGAGAACGTCGGCAACCTGGTCTGCCCGGCCTTGTTCGACCTGGGCGAGCGCAGGCGCGTGGTCATCGCCGCCGTCACCGAAGGCGAGGACAAGCCGCTCAAGTACCCGCACATGTTCCGCGGCTGCGACCTGGTACTGCTCAACAAGATCGACCTGCTGCCCTACGTACCCTTCGACGTCCGGCGGTTCGAGTCGCACCTGCGCACGGTCAACCCCCACGCCCGGATGCTGCCGCTGTCGGCCCTGAACGGCGATGGCATGGACGCCTGGTACGGCTGGCTCGAGCGCGAGCAGACGGGCTCATGAACGATCGCGACGGCGGACCCGACCCCGGGCTGGAATCCGCGCTCGGGGCGGTGGAGGAATGGTCGAGCTTCATCGGGCAGGACGCCGCCACCGAGATGCTGTCCGGCCTGACCGCGCTCGGCCAGTCGCAGGAGCTGCTCGAACAGCTCACCACCGCGATCCTGCCCGGGGCCGCACTCGCCAGTGCGGACGCCGCCGCGGATCAGCGCTGGCGGGACGGCGAGCTGCAGCGCCTGCAGCACCTGGTCGAGCACCTCCCTTGCGTCGTGTTCGTGGCCGCCATCGAAGGCGGCAGCGGCAACCGCGTCTATATCAACCGCACCATCGAGCGGCTGCTCGGCTACACCGCCGAGGAGTGGCTGCGCGACCCGTTCCTGTGGTACTGGCGTCTGCATCCCGACGACCGCGAATCCTGGAACCGGGAGTTTGCCCGCGGGCTCGCCAGCGGCGGGCCCTGGCAGGCCGATTGCCGCTTCCTCGCCGCGGACGGCAAGCCGGTCTGGGTGCGCGGCGCGGCCAGCATCGTCCGCAGCACCGACGGCCAACCGCTGTTCCTGCAGGGCACGGCCTTCGCCATCACCGACGTCAAGGAAGCCGCGTTGCAGAACCAGGTGACGCAGGAGCGCTTCCGCGCTGCCCTGGCCGCGCTGCCCCAGGGCATCATGATTTGCGGCCGGGACGGCTTGGTGAGCTATGTGAATCCGCCGGCTGCCGGACTCCTCGGAGAATCCGGGGCAAAGACTGGCCAGCGCGTTGAAGCCGCGCTCGGCACGATCGACGCCGATGGCGCCGCGAAGGTCGGCGAGCGCATGCGCAGCCTGCGCCCCGGGCCCGGAGCGGCGGGGCATGCGCCGCTGCCGTCGATCCCGCTCGACCAGGGAGCCGGGCGCGGCATGCTGACGGTGGACGTCCGGACGATCGATGCGGAGACGGGCGGTTTCCTGCTGATCCTGCGGCACACCCCACCCGGCTGAGCCGCCGCCAGCGGCTTCAGGCGCCGTCGACGACGCGTGGAAAGCTGATGGTGAAGCTGACGCCGCTGCCGGGCGCACTGGTGACGCCGATCTTCCCGCGCAGCATCTGGGTCACGAGGTTGTAGACGACGTACAGACCCAGGCCGCTGCCGCCGGTCCCCCGGCGGGTGGTGAAGAACGGGTCGAAAATCTGCGGCAGGTTCTCGGCCGGGATGCCGACGCCGTCGTCGCTGTATGACATCCGCACGCTGTCCTGCTCCGCGCCGATGACCAGGCGCAAGGTGCCCTTGCGCTCGTCCGGAAAGGCATGCAGCAGTGAATTGCCCACCAGGTTGGTGACGATCTGGGCGATCGCACCAGGGTAGGAATCCAGCCAGACCTCGTCCCTGCACTCCAGTTCCACCGCGCAAGGCCGGTTACGCAGCCACGGACGCAGGCTGGCGAGCACGTCGGCGGCGTAGCCGCCGAGCTCGAACTGCCGGCGCTCGCCGCTGGTCTGGTCGACGGCGACCTCCTTGAAGCTCTTGACCAGGCGGGCGGCGCGCTGCAGGTTGTTCAGCAGCAGCTCGGCGGCTTGGGCGGCATCCTGCAGGAAGCGTTCGAACTCGCCGCGGCTGAGCTCGCGCGCAGCGGCCTGACGCTGGACCAGCTGGACGCGCTCGAACAGCGTCGACGCCGCGGTCACCCCCACACCGACCGGCGTGTTGATCTCGTGGGCCACGCCCGCCACCATCGACCCCAGCGACGCCAGCTTCTCCTTCTGCACCAGTTCCCGCTGGGTCTCGCGCAGCTGCAGCAGGGCCGCGCGGGTCTCCGTGACCTGCAACGACAAGGAGCGGTTGAGCCCGGACAGCTCCTGCTCCGCCCGTTTCCGCTGCGAGATATCGCGGATGAAGGCAGTGAACTGCTGTTCTCCGGCGATGGTCATGCGGCTCAGCGTGATCTCCACCGGAAAACGGCCGCCGTCCTTGTGGCAGCCTTCGCTGCGCCCGCCGAGGTCGCGCAGGCTGGTTGCGCCGTAGGGGCTGGCGGCAGTGTTGTCCGACCCGGGCGGAGGCACCAGCATGGCGATGTTGCGGCCGCGCGACTCCTCCGCGGTATAGCCGAACAAGCGTTCCGCGGCGGCATTGAACGACTCGATGCGGCCCTGGGAATTGATCACGACGATGCCGTCGGCGCTGGTCTCGACCAGCGTGCGCAAGCGGGTCTCGCGGTCGCTCAGCTCCGCCTCCGCCCGCTTGCGCTCGGTCAGGTCGCGGGTGACCTTGGCATAACCGGTCACCCCGCCCGACTCGTCGCGCAGCGCGGTGAGCGTGACGCTGGCCCAGAACCGGGTTCCGCCGCTGCGTACCCGCCAGCCCTCGTCCTCGTGGTAACCGTGTTGTTGCGCCAGCAGCAGCCGCCGTTCCGGCATGCCGGCGGCGACGTCCTCGGCGGTACAGAACGCGCTGCCGGGGAAGCCCAGCACCTGCGCCCCGGCGTAGCCGTAGATGCGCTCCGCGCCGGCGTTCCAGCTGCTCACGCAGCCGTCCCGGTCCAGCAGCATTATGGCGTAGTCCTGCACGCTTTCGACCATGATGCGGAAGCGCGCTTCGCTCTGCTGCGCCTGGCGCAGCGCCTCGATCTGGCGCTTGCGCTCCGAGATGTCGCGCACCAGGCCGGCGAACTTGCGCTGCTCGCCGACGCGCATCTCGTTGACCGCCAGGTCCATGGGAAAGGTGCTGCCGTCCCTGCGCCGCCCGGTGACTTCGCGACCGATGCCGATCACCTTGCGCACGCCGCTGTGCAGGTAGTTGGCGACGTACTGGTCGTGCCCGCTCCGGTAAGGCTCCGGCATCAGCAACCGCACGTTCTGCCCCATGACCTCGGCGACGCTGTACCCGAACAGGCGCTCGGCAGCAGGGTTGAACGCCTCGATGCGGCCCTGCGCGTCGATGACGATGATGCCGTCGACCGCGCACTCCACCACCGCCCGCAACTCCGCCTCGCTGGCCTCCAGCCGCGCGCGCGTCTGTTCGAGGTTGCCGGCCGGCCCGGCTGAGGGCGACCCGCTGTCGTTCGGGGCGGCCACGGCGGGAGCCCTATCCTCCGCGGTTGTCCGGCCGTACCGGGAACCTCATCTCAGTTCCCGGTCGGATCGGTCGACTGTCGTGCCGGTCCCTCACCCGACAACGTCATCAGGTCCCCCTGCTCTGGTTCGGCTGCGAACGGGGACCCCGTCCCCGCGGACAGGTTACACCCGCCCCGCGGCGTAATCACGCCCCTGGTCGTAGCCGGATCAGCGCCGGTCTTTGGGACGGGCCACCTGGCGCGTTGCCTTCTTGCGCTCAGTCTCCAATCCCACCCGGGTCAGGAGCCGGTTCATTTCGTCCGCGGTCAACTCGCGGCAGCCGCCGGACTTGACGCCACGCCCCAACTCGATCGGCCCGTAGCGCACCCGGATCAGCCGGCTGACCTGCAGGCCCTGCGATTCGAACAGACGCCGCACCTCGCGGTTGCGTCCTTCGCGCAAAGTCACCCGCCACCACTGGTTGGCGCTCTCGCCGTCCTCGTTCTCGCCCGGGACGATGGTGTCGAAGTGGGCCGGACCGTCCTCCAGCTCCACGCCGCGGCGCAGCCGCTGCAAGGTCTCGTCGTCCATTTCGCCCAGCACACGCACGGCGTACTCGCGCTCGATCTCGAAGCTGGGATGGGTAAGGCGGCGCGCGAGTTCACCGTCGTTGGTCAGCAGCAGCAGGCCCGAAGTGTTGAGGTCAAGCCGGCCCACCGCGATCCAGCGGCCGGAATCCAGCTCGGGCAGCTTGCGGAATATGGTCTTGCGCCCTTCCGGGTCGTCGCGGGTCACCAGCTCGCCGACACGCTTCTTGTAGAGCAGCACGCGCGTCTTGGCCGGCTTGTGCGACAGGCGCACGGCGCGGCCATCGACCTTGACCCGGTCGGCCGGGCCGATCTTCTGCCCCAGCGTCGCCGGCTCGCCGTTGACGCTGATGCGTCCTTCCGCGATGAGGGCCTCGACCGCCCGCCGCGAAGCGACGCCGGCCTCGGCCAGAACCTTCTGGATGCGCTCGCTCAATGGACGGTGGCGTCGGGCGGCGGCTCGCCCGTAACCGCCGGCGCGGCAGCTTCGTCCGCGGCGGCCACCACCGTTGCGGAGCCGGTTTCGGTTTCGGCTTCGGCCTGGGCTTCGGCGGGAGGCGGGGCTGCGGCGCCGCCCTGTCCCAGCCGCGCCAGCGCCGCCTCGAGCTGCTCGAGGTCCTTGATCTGCGGCAGTGCCGGCAACTGGTCGAGCGACTTGAGGTTGAAGTCGTCGAGGAACTGCGGCGTGGTGCCGTACAGCGCCGGCCGGCCGGGCACTTCCTTGCAGCCGAGCTCGCGCACCCAGCCACGCTCCAGCAGGGTGCGCACGATGTTGCTGGACACCGCCACGCCGCGCACATCCTCGATCTCGCCGCGGGTGATCGGCTGGCGGTAGACGATCAACGCCAGCGTCTCCAGCAGGGCGCGCGAGTACTTGGGCGGCTTCTCCTGCCACAGCCGGCACACCCACTCGCCATACTCCGGACGCACCTGCAAACGCCAGCCGCCGGCCACTTCGCGCAGCTCGCTGGCGCTGTCGGCGTAGCGGCCAGCCATGCGCTCCAGCGCGGCGCGCAGGTCGCGCCTGGCCAGGTTGAACTCGGAGCCGACCAGCTTCTGCAGCTGGTCCAGCGGCAGCGGCCCGTCGGCCGCCAGCAGCAGCGCCTCCAGTATCAGCTCCAGGCGGCGCAGCACGGACTCGTCGGCGGCGGGCGTTTCCGGTGCCGGCTCGGGGGCCGCGTCGGCGACGGTTTCGTCGAAGCTCTCTTCGGGCGTATGGCTCATGGTTCCTCGGTCGCGCGCTCGCTCGCGCGCACGGTTTCGACAGTCAACGGGGCAAATGGCGAGGCCTGGGCCACTTCGAGCAGGCCGCTCTTGACCAGCTCCAGCACCGCCAGCAGGCACACCACCACGCCGGCGCGGCCCTCCGCCAGGTCCACCAGCTCCTCGAAGCGCGTCGGCCCCGAACGGATGCGGTCGAGGATGCGGCTCATGCGCTCGCGCACCGACAGCGGCTCGCTCTGCACCGTGTGGTGGGCGAACAGTTCGGCGCGCAGCAGCACCTCGCGGAACGCCAGCATCAGCTCGCGCAATCCGGGTACCGGCAGTGGCGCCTCGCTCTGCATACGCTCGGGCCGCGCCTGCGCCAGGAAGATCTCACGGCCCACGCGCGGCATCGCGTCGAGGTTCTCGGCGCCGGTCTTGAAGCGCTCGTATTCCTGCAGGCGCCGCACCAGCTCCATGCGCGGGTCGCCCTGCTCCTCCTCCGCGGCGGGCGGCCGCGGCAGCAGGATGCGTGACTTGATCTCGGCCAGCCAGGCCGCCATCACCAGGTACTCGGCGGCCAGCTCCAGGCGCAGCTCGCGCATCAGCGCGATGTACTCCATGTACTGCTGGGTGATCTTCAGCACCGGGATGTCGAGGATGTCCAGGTTCTGCTTGCGGATCAGGTACAGCAGCAGGTCCAGCGGCCCCTCGAAGGCGTCCAGGAAGACTTCCAGCGCATCCGGCGGGATGTAGAGATCCTCCGGCATCTTGGTCAGCATCTCGCCGCGCACGCGCGGCATCCGCACCTCCGGCGGTGGCGCGGGGACGGCGGCGGTTTCGATCGGGGTCTCGCTCATTCGGGTATGAATCCCAGCACGTCGTGGACGCGCCGCAGGGTGGCGTCGGCGCGCACCGCGGCGCGCACGGCGCCATCCCGCAGGATGCGCCGCAGTTCGTCGCGGTCCTCGCGGATCTCATGGTAGCGGGCCTGCACCGGCTTGAGGCACTCCACCACCGCCTCGGCCACCGCCGACTTGAACGCGCCGTAGCCCTGCCCGGCGAAACGCGCCTCCAGCGCGGCGATGCTCTCGCCGCCGGTGGCCGACAGGATCGACAGCAGGTTCGACACCCCCGGCTTCTCCGCCGGAGCGTAGCGGACGGTGTTGTCCATGTCGGTCACCGCGCGCTTGATCTTGCGCGTGATGATGTCCGGCGGGTCGAGCAGGTAGAGGGCATTGGTGACAGCGTCGTCCGACTTGCTCATCTTGGCGGTGGGGTCCTGCAGCCCCATGATGCGGGCACCGACCGGCGGGATCATCGGTTCCGGCACCCGGAACACCGGCCGCTCCGGCGTGCCGTACAGGTTGTTGAAGCGGATCGCCACGTCGCGGGTCAGCTCCAGGTGCTGCTTCTGGTCGTCGCCGACCGGCACCTGGGCGCTGTCGTAGAGCAGGATGTCGGCCGCCATCAGCACCGGGTAGTCGAACAGGCCGGCGTTGATGTTATCGGCGTTCTTCTGGCTCTTGTCCTTGAACTGCGTCATGCGGCTGAGCTCGCCCATCTGCGTGTAGCAGTTGAGCACCCAGGCAAGGCGGGCATGGCCGCCGACGTGGCTCTGCACGAACAGCACGTTGTTCGACGGGTCCAGCCCGCAGGCGATGTACAGCGCCAGGAACTCGTAGCAGCGCTCACGCAGCGCCGCCGGATCCTGCCGCACGGTGATGGCGTGCAGGTCCACCAGCATGTAGTAGCAGTCGTACTCCCGGTACAGCGGCAGCCAGTTCTTGATCGCGCCCAGGTAATTGCCGAGCGTGAGGTGGCCAGACGGCTGGATGCCGGAAAGGACGACGGGGCGCGGTGCGGAGTTCACAGGGATGGTCAGCTTGAATGAAGGCCGAGAAGCTGTGCGATCGAAGCCATGGAATAGCGGTGCGGCCAGTACAGGATAGCGCCGAGCAATCCCTCGTAAGCGAGCACCGCCAGGATCAACATCCCGTACGGCTCGAGCCGCGCCACGCGGTGCGCCAGCCGGGGCGGCAGCACGCCGACCAGGACGCGGCCGCCATCCAGCGGCGGCAAGGGCAGCAGGTTGAGCACCATCAGGGAGACGTTGATGAGCAGGCCCGCCCGCCCCATCAGCGCCAAGCCGTGTACGGCACCGCCCTGATCGGCGGCGGCCGCGAACTTGAACACGAGCCCCCAGGCGATGGCCATCGCCAGGTTCGCCAGCGGTCCCGCCACCGCCACCAGCGCCATATCCTGCAGCGGCTTGCGGAAATTGCGCGCATCCACCGGCACTGGCTTGGCCCAGCCCATGAGGAAGCCGGCATGAAGCAGCACCAGTATTCCCGGCACCAGGATCGTGCCGACCGGATCGATGTGGCGCAACGGGTTGAGGCTCAGGCGGCGCTGCCGCGCGGCGGTGTCGTCACCGAGCCAGCGCGCCACCCAGCCGTGGGCCACTTCGTGCAGGGTGATGGCAAAAACAACCGGGAGCGCCCAGATCGCAAAGGTCTGGACGAAGTCGAGCGAACCATTCATCCGCCGATTATACCGGTTATACCGGCCCGGGCCGCCCGCTCCGGGGCCGCCGGGCGCAGGCTCAAACCGGTTCCAGCCCGAGGCCGGACACGTCTCCCCGCCCCTGCCGCACCAGGACCGGCACGTCCCCGGTCAGGTCGATCACGGTGGTCGGCACCAGCCCGCAAACCCCGCCGTCCAGCACCAGGTCAACCAGGTGGTCCAGCTCGCGGCGGCAGTGCTTGGGGTCGCTCACCGGGTGCTCTTCGTCCGGCAGCTGCAGGGTGCAGCTCATCAGCGGCTCGTCCAGCAGTTCCAGTAGCGCTTGCGTCACGCGGTGGTCCGGCACGCGGATGCCGATCGTCTTGCGCTTCTCGTGCGCGAGCCGCCGCGGCAGTTCGCGCGTCGCCTCCAGCACGAAGGTGTACGGTCCGGGGGTCAGCGTCTTCAACAGGCGGTATTGCCGGTTGTCCACGCGCGCATAGGTGGAGATCTCGGCCAGGTCGCGGCACACCAGGGTGAACAGATGGTTGCGGTCGAACCTGCGGATGGTGCGGATGCGCTCCGCCGCGTCCTTGTCGCCGAGCTGGCAGCCCAGCGCGTAGCAGGAATCGGTGGGATAGGCGATCACGGCGCCCGCGCGCACGCGCTCGACGGCGCGCATCAGCCAGCGCCGCTGCGGATCGACAGGATGCAATTCCAACCACTCGGCCATGCGCGGATTATGCGGGACTGCGATGACAGTCGCTGGAATGGCGTAACGGGCCGACCGACGGCACTTGCCGGATTTTGGATTCCCGGTAGATATAATTCCCCGCATGAACACGCTGATCGACCTGCTGCCCGCGGTGCTTTTCTTCACGGCCTACTGGCTGCGCGGCATCTATGCCGCGACCGCGGTGCTGATCGCCGCCTGCGTCGCCGTGGTGCTGTACCACTGGCTGCGCACCCGCAGCGTGCCGAAGATGCAGCTCGTCACCGCCGTCCTGGCCGCGGGATTCGGCGGGCTCACGCTGTGGCTGCACAACCCCGAGTTCATCAAGCTGAAGTTCTCGGTGCTCTACGCCCTGTTCGCGCTGGTGCTGCTCGGCAGCCATTTCATCGGCGACAGGGTGCTGCTGGCCCGCATTCCGCAGGACGCCATCAAGCTGCCGGACACCGTGTGGCGGCGCGTCAACCTCGCCTGGGTCGGCTATTTCCTCACCCTGGCGGTGGCGAACCTGTACATCGCCGAGCATTTCAGCGAGGCGGTGTGGGTCAAGTTCAAGTTCGCCTGCATGTTCCTGCCGATGGTATTCGTCCTGTTGCACGCGCCGTTCCTGGCGCGTTACCTTGAAACCGAACCTCTGGAACCTGATCCGAAGAACGACCATGCGCGTTGAACGTATCCGCCAGAAACTGCAGCACGAACTCAAGCCGATGCGGCTGGAGGTCGAGGACGAAGGCCACAAGCATGTCGGCCACGCCAAGGCCGACGGCGGGCACTTCCGGGTGTTCATCGTCTGCCCGGCGTTTTCAGGCAAGCCGCTGATCGCCCGCCACCGCATGGTCTACGAGGCGCTCTCCGAGCAGATGCGCGACGAGATCCACGCCCTGTCGATCGTGGCCCGGGCGCCGGAGGAAGTGCCGGAGCTCGGCAGCTAACGTGGCATCAGCTTTCCAGCACCTCGAAGTGGAATCAGTCCGCAACTGGACGCAAATAAACGCAAATAGGAAGTCGTATTTGTTCCGGGCTGCTTTTTATTTGCGTTTATTTGCGTCCATTTGCGGACCCACCTTCATTAGTGCCCGCAAGCCGTCCAGATCGATCACCGCAACCCCCAGCTTTTCCGCCTTCGCCAGCTTCGAGCCGGCCGCTTCGCCGGCCAGCAGGTAGTCGGTCTTCGCCGACACGCTGCCGCTGACCTTGCCGCCGTGCGACTCGATCAGGGCCGCCGCCTCGTCGCGGCTCATCCCCGCCAGCGTGCCGGTGATGACCAGGGTCTTGCCGGACAGCGCGCCCTGCACGGCCGCCCTGGGCGCGGGCCAGCGGATGCCGCCCTGCCGCGGATCCAGCAGCGCCGCGATGGTGTCGCGATTGCGCGGCTCGTTGAAGAAATGGCAGATATGGGAGGCGACCACCGGCCCCACGTCCGGCACCTTGCGCAGCTGCGGGTAGCGGTCCTTGGGCTTGACCGACTCGTCGGACTCAGTGGCCAGATCGCCGAGCGCCGCTACCTCCAGTGCGTCCAGCGTGCCGAAATGCCGCGCCAGGTCGCGCGCGGTGGTCTCGCCCACGTCCGGGATGCCCAGCGCATAGAGAAAGCGTTCGAAGCGGCTGTCACGGCTGTGTTCGATCGCCGCGATCACGTTCTCGGCGGATTTCTCCCCCATCCGGTCCAGTCCGGCCAGTTGTTCGGCGCCGAGCTTGTAGATGTCCACCGGACTGTGCACCAGGCCGCGCTCGATCAGCTGCGCCAGCAGCTTCTCGCCCAGCCCCTCGATGTCCATGGCGCGCCGCGACACGAAGTGCTGCAGCGCGCCGTGCAGTTGCGCCGGGCAGGACAGGCCGTTGGTGCAGCGCGCGTTGACATCGCCTTCGGCGCGTTCGACCTCGGCACCGCACACCGGGCAGTGCGTCGGCACCTTGGCGTGACGGGCATGCGGCGGGCGCTGCTCCAGCACCACGCCCTTGACCTCCGGGATCACGTCGCCCGCGCGGCGCACGATCACCGTGTCGCCGATGCGCACGTCCTTGCGCTCGATCTCGTCCAGGTTGTGCAGGGTGGCGTTGGACACATTGGCGCCGCCGACGAACACCGGCTTGAGGCGCGCCACCGGGTTGAGGGCCCCGGTGCGGCTGATCTGGAACTCGATGTTCTCGACCACCGTCAGCGCCTCCTCCGCCGGAAACTTGTGGGCGATCGCCCAGCGCGGCGCGCGCGACACCGAGCCCAGTTCGTCGCGCCCGGCCAGGTCGTTGAGCTTGTAGACCACGCCGTCGATGTCGAAGCCGAGCTTCGCACGACGCTCCTCCATGCGCCGGTAGTAATCCAGGCAGCCCTCGTAGCCCTCCACCACCTCGATCAGGTCCGAAACCGGGAAACCCCAGGCGCGCAGCTGCGCCAGGGTTTCGGCATGGGTCTTCGGCGGTGTCCAGCCCTGATGGAAACCGACCTGGTAGGCGTACAAGGCCAGCGGCCGCTGCGCCGTCATCTTCGGATCGAGCTGGCGCAGCGAGCCCGCAGCGGCATTGCGCGGGTTGACGAACACCTTCTCGCCCCTGGCCGCCGCCTCCTTGTTCATCTTCTCGAACCCGGCCCGCGGCAGGTACACCTCTCCGCGCACTTCGATCACCTTGGGAACCCCGCTTTTCCCCGAGTCCCGGGTCCCGGGTCCCGGGTCCCGTAATGAAAGCGGCACCACCCGGATGGTCCGCAGGTTCGCCGTAATGTCCTCGCCGGTTTCGCCGTCGCCGCGGGTGGCGCCCTGCGCCAGCACCCCGTTTTCATAAGTAAGGGACACCGCCAGGCCGTCCAGCTTGGGCTCGGCCACGTACTCGACCCGCTCCAGGCCCAGGCCTTCGCGTACACGCCGGTCGAAGTCCTGCAGTTCCTCCTCGCTGAAGCAGTTGTTGAGCGACTGCATCGGCAGCCGGTGGATCACCGGCGCGAACTCCTTCAGCGGCGCGCCGCCGACGCGCTGGGTCGGCGAATCGGGCAGGCGCAACTCGGGGTGCTGCGCCTCCAGTTCCTGCAGCTCGCGGAACAGCCGGTCGTACTCGGCGTCGGGGATGGTCGGCGCGTCGAGGACGTAGTAGCGGTAGTTGTGCTCTTCGAGCTGGCGCCGCAGCTCGGCGGCCCGCTTCGCCGCGGCGCTCACGTCGGGTTCAGTCGTTCTGCAACGCCCAGGATTCCACTTCCAGCTGCAGGCTGCGCGCGGCACCGGCCGACAGCGGCTTGCGCTTGGAATCGAACACCTCGGCATTGAGGGCACGTGCCAGGCGGTCGGCGGTGCCGAGCATGTCGCGGATCGCGTCGGCCGGCCGCTGCGGTCCCGGCAGCACCATGAACAGGGTCAGGCCGGGGGTGGAGAAGCTGCCGGCGGCCGCCGGGTCCAGGCGGCCCGGCTTGAGCAGGCTGGCGACGCTGAACACCGGCTCGCCGTTGAGCATGCGGTGGTAGATCTGGCGCGCCCCGTATTCCAGCCCCTGGGCACGCAGGGCTTCGTGGATCTGGCCGCCGAGGATGTGGGTGCCTTCGCGCTCGGCGATCAGCAGGGACACGATCTTCTCGCTTGGCGGGGCCTTGGCCACGGGTGCCGTGCGGCCGGAGCCGCCCAGCTCGATCGGGCCGCTGTCGGGCAGCGCGCCGTCGACGGTGGGCGCCACCCGGCGCGGCTTGCCCACGCCGAACTCGTCGAACTGCTGGTTCTCGCCGTTGAAGATATCGAGCTGGCGCTCCTTCGCCGCCGGCGGCAGCAGCGGCTCGCCCGGCTCGTTGGGATTCCAGTCGTCCATCGCGCGGCGGTCGCGACGCGAGTAAAGGTAGACGGCGACGACCGCCACCACGCCGAAAATCAGCAGCGCCCACTGCAATGGACTCATGCTCATGGTCTAAGCCTCTACCCTCGCCTCATCCTGGCCGGCCAACTGCACGGCCTGCTGTACGTCCACGCTGACCAGCCGCGACACACCCGGCTCCTGCATCGTCACGCCGTGCAGGTGCTCGGCCAGCTCCATGGTGATCTTGTTGTGCGTAATGATAATGAATTGAACGTTTTGCGACATTTCCCGCACGACTTCGCAAAAACGGCCGACGTTGGCGTCGTCCATGGGGGCGTCCACCTCGTCCATCAGGCAGAAGGGCGCCGGGTTGAGCTGGAACAGGGCCAGCAGCAGGGCCACCGCCACCATCGCCTTTTCGCCGCCCGACAGCATCTGGATCGAACTGTTGCGCTTGCCCGGCGGCCGCGCCATCACCTTCACGCCGGTCTCCAGCAGGTCGTCGCCGGTCAGCTCCAGGTAGGCCTCGCCGCCGCCGAACAGCTGCGGGAACCGCGCCTTGAAGATGTCGTTGACCTTGTCGAAGGTGCTGCGGAAGCGTTCCTGGGTCTCGTGGTCGAGCTTGCGCATCGCCTCTTCCAGGGTGGCCAGGGCCTGGTTCACGTCGGCATGCTGCCCGGCCAGGTAAGCCTCGCGCTGCCGCCCCTCGTCCAGCTCCTGGATCGCGGCCAGGTTGATCGCGCCGAGGCGGTCGATGCGCCGGCCAAGGTGGGCCAGCTTGTCCTCCCACGCCTGGGCGGTGGCGTTGTCGTCCAGGCCGGGCGCCAGCTCGGCCCTGCCGTAGCCGGTCTCGGCGAACTGCGCCTCCACCCCGTCGCGGCGGGCGCGCAGGTTCTCGAACTCCAGCCGCAGGCGCTGCAACTGCTCCTGGGCGGCTTCCTTGCCCGCCTCGGCAGCGTGCACGGCGCGCACCGCCTCGGTCAGCGCCGCCTCGGCGGCGGTCTGCTTCTCGCGCGCCAGCCGCAGCCGTTCGCGCGCCGTCTGCACGGCACCGCGGGCGGCCTCGACCTGGGCGGCCTGTTCGGCGATAGGGGCGTCGAGTTCCTCGCCGGCGGCGTGGCGGGCGCTGCGCTGGCCTTCCGCCGCCTCGATCTGCTCCGCCAGCGAGCGCAGTGCCTGCTCCACCGCCGCTAGGGCGCTGTTCTGCCCCGCCAGGTGGATCTGGGCCTGGCCGCGCTGCTGCGCCGCGGCCTGCATCGCCGCGCGGGCCTGCTGCAGGGATTCGCGCGCGCCGCCCAGCGCGCGGTTGCGCTCGGCGCGCTCCGCCTGCAGTTGCTGCGCGGTCTGTTCCAGGCCGACCAGGCGGGCCCGGGCGTCCTCCAGCTCCTGCAGCTGCAGCTCCACCTGTGCCGCCAGCACCTCGATGTCCTGGGCCAGCGCGTTGATGCGCGCCTCGGTCTGTTCCAGGCGCACCGCCTGGGACTGCCGCTCGGCCATGCGCCGCGCCTGGCGCAGGCGCGACTGGTCGACCCGGTTGGAAAGGGTGCGCCGTTCGTTTTCCACCTGCGTCTGCCGCGCACGCAGCTCGTTCAGCTCGCGCTCGCGGGTCTGCACGCCCTGGCCATGCTCCTCCACCTGCGTGCGCAACTGCTTCAGCAGCAGGCCGCGCGCGATCACGCCGGAGTGCTCCGGGTGCTGGCGCGGGTAGCGCAGCCAGGAACGGCCGCGCCAGATGCCGTCGGCGGTGATCACCGAGGTACCCGGAGCCAGCTCGGCGGCGATGCGCTGGGCTTCCTCGGGGGTCGCCGCGACGCGGATATGGGACAGCCAGTCCAGCACCGCGGCGGGACCCGACACCTTGGCCGCCAGCGAGTCGGCCGTCTCGGCCTGGCCGCCCTCGCCGTGCACCAGGGTGGCGCCGGCCTTGGGCCCGACCGGCTGCGCGCCCTGCAGGGCCTGCCAGTCGGGCAGCACCGGGGCCTGCAGCAGGCCGCTCAGCACGTGCTCCACCGCGGTTTCCCAGCCCGGCTCGACCTGCAGCGACGAGGCCAGGCGCGGCAGCTCGGCCCAGCCGTGGCTGCGCAGCCAGCCGGTGAGCTCGGCGTCGTCCTCGCGCAGCGCGGCCTGTTGCAGAGTCTCCAGCGAGGCCAGCCGTCCGCGCGAGCTCTGCAGTGACTGGCGCAGCTCGTGCAGCGCGCTCTCCACGGCGGAACGCTGGTCGCGCAGCGCCTGCAGCTCGCGGTCGGTGTTCTGCAGCAGGCCCTGGGCTTCGCCCAGCTCCTGCTCCAGGGCTGCCAGCTCACGGTCGGCATCGACCAGCGCGGCCTGGATCGGAGCGGCGTCCATGGCGGCGCGCTCGCCCTGCAACCGGCGCAGGCGCTCGTCGGTCTGCTGGCGGGTGCGCTCCAGACCCTGCACCCGCACGCGTTCGCCCTCGGCTTCCAGCAACGGCGCCTGCGAGCGCTGGGAAAACTCCTCCCACAACGCTTGGGCGTCGGCCAGGTTCTGATCCGCCGCGGCGGCTTTCTCCTGCGTCTCCACTTCCTGCGCCTCGACAGCGGCCAGGCGCTCCTGCGCCGAAGCGACGGCGGCGGTGAGACTCTCCTGCCGCTGCTGCTCGAGCTGCCGGCGGCGCCCCAGCTCGGCGAGCTGCGCCTCCAGCTGCTCCAGCTCACGCACCCGCAGGTTTTTCATTTCGCGCGCATGGGCCAGGTTCTGCTCGTAGCGGGCCAGCGCGGCCTCCGCCTCGTAGACCTGACCCTGCTCGGCGTTGAGCGCCGAGCCGGCCTCGCGCACCCCGCCCTCGCTGGCGGTGCGGGTCTCCTCCGCCGCGAGCTGGGCGGCACGGGCGGCTTCGAGCGCCTGCTCGTGCTCGGCGATGGTGGCCTCCTGGGCCACCGCCTGGGCATCGAGGGCGCGCAACCGCAGCAGCAGGGCCTCCGCTTTAAGTCTGCGGTCTTCCTCTTTGAATTGCTTGTACTTTTCGGCGTTGGCTGCCTGCTTGGCCAGGACTTCGAGTCTTGCCGTAAGTTCGCTCTGCAAGTCCTGCACACGCGACAGGTTTTCGCGCGTCTGGCGGATCCGGTTCTCGGTCTCGCGCCGGCGCTCGCGGTACCTCGAAATACCGGCCGCCTCCTCCAGCCACTGCCGCAGTTCCTCCGGCTTGGCCTCGACCATCCGCGACACCATGCCCTGCTCGATGATGGCGTACTGGTTCTTGCCGCCCAGGCCGGTACCGAGGAACAGGTCGGTGACGTCGCGCTTCAGGCACTTCTGGCCGTTGAGGTAGTACTGCGAACCGCCGTCCCGCGCCAGTTCGCGCCGCACCGAGATCTCCGCATAGGCGGCATAAGGCCCGGTGATCTGGAAATCGCTGTTATCGAACAGCAGCTCGACACTGGCGCGACCCGCCGGCTTGCGCGTGCGCGAGCCGTTGAAGATCACATCCTCGGTGTCGGTGCCGCGCAGGTTCTTGATGCTGGTTTCGCCCAGCACCCAGCGCACCGCGTCGATGATGTTGGACTTGCCGCAGCCGTTGGGGCCGACCACCGAGGTCAGGCGGCTCGGCAGCGGCAGGCTGCTGGGATCGACAAAGGATTTGAACCCGGCCAGCTTGATTCCGGATAAGCGCATGTACGGCTTTTGTAATGTGGTGGCCGGAACGGCTTACTTGGTCCGCCCCGGCCGAGAGTTCTGGAAAGGGTTAGTTTAAAGGATTACGAGCGTGTGACTAGGGCCTGTTGACCATTACTTTGGCAGTGCCAAAGTAATGGTCAACAGGCCCTAGCCCGCCGGTGAACGCGCTTGCGCTTTGGCAGAATACGCGCCATGCCGACCAAACCCAGCAAGCAGCTCGACACCTTCCCCAACCCGAATCCCGGCCGCGACTTCGTGATCCGCATGCGCATGCCGGAGTTCACCTGCCTGTGCCCGATGACCGGGCAACCGGACTTCGCCACCCTCTATCTTGAGTACGTGCCGGCGAAGCTGTGCGTGGAACTGAAGTCGCTCAAGCTCTACATCTGGAGCTTCCGCGACGAAGGCGCGTTCCACGAGGCGGTGACCAACCGTATCCTCGACGATCTGGTGGCCGCCACCAAGCCCCGGTTCATGCGCCTGACCGCGGTGTGGAACGTGCGCGGCGGCATCTACACCCACGTCGTGGCCGAGCACCGTGGACGCGGCTGGGCCCCCGCCACGCCGCTGCCGCCGGCGGCCTGGCAGGTCGATCCCACCGGTGCCGGCCAGACTCCGGGCTAGGAACCTTGGACCTGTCCGCGCCGATCCGCCAGTACTGCGAGCGCCTCGGCCCGGGGCTTTGGGCGGAGCCGCTCAACGCCGTGTCCAACCTGGCCTTTCTGCTCGCCGCGGCGTGGCTGCTGTCACGCCCGTCGCGGCAGGCGCCGGCCTACGCGCGTGTGCTGGCGGTGCTGCTGTTCCTGATCGGCCTGGGCAGCCTTTCGTTCCACCTGTTCGCCACCGCCGGGACGGAAATCCTCGACGTGCTGTTCATCGCCCTCTACGTGCTGTTCTTCGTCGCCTGCTACTTCCGCCGCTTCGGCGCCTGGCCCTGGTGGGCGGCGCTGCTGGCTATGCCGGGCTTCGTGGTGTTCGGCGCGCTGGTGATGGCGCCGTTTCCCCAGGGCGCGCTGAACGGTTCGGTCGGCTATCTCCCCGCCCTGGCCGGTCTGGTCCTGATGGCCGGCTACCTCCTGGCGAAGCGCCGCCGTGGCGGAGGACCGCTCGCCGCCGCAGCGGCGATCTTCCTGGTATCGCTGTACCTGCGCACCGAGGACCGCGCCTGGTGCCTGAGCCTGCCGATCGGCACACACTGGCTGTGGCACTGCCTCAACGCGGGCACGCTGACGCTGGTCACGCTGAGCCTTGATTACGAACCCGACACCCGCCACGCCGGAGCATCCCCATGAGCTTCTCCGAACTGCTGGAGTGGCAATGGCAGCACTACGACGCCAACCACCGCAACCGCAACAACCTGCTGATCCACATCCTGGCCGTGCCGCTGTTCTGGATCGGCGCGATCAATTTCGTGGTGCCGCTGGTGTTCGCCGGGCTGATCCATGCCCTCGGCGGAGCCATCCTGATGGGCCTGTCGCTGTTCGCCCAGTCCAAGGGCCATGAACTGGAGGCGAACCCGCCGGAACCGTTCAAGGATCTGCGCGATTTCGCGCGCCGGGTGCTGGCCGAGCAGTTCGTGACGTTCCCGCGCTTCGTGCTCAGCGGCGGCTGGTGGCGCAATTTCAACGCCGCCGGCTGAAATCCGCGATCTCCCGGCGCTGCAAAAAGGCCTGCCAACAGCGTTCGCCACGTTGCATCCCGGCACGCGCGGCGTTTTCGCAATCCAGCGGCTTGAATCGGCAACCGCCTCAAAATATATCTTGACGAATGCCCGGACACGGAACAATGCTGGCGGGCCATCGACTGCAATGATGGCGGGACCGCCCCGCAGGGCATCAAGGGCAGGTTGAATTCGAGGCCGTTTCGTCCGTCGGGCATGGCCCGACGGTTCGGCGGACATGACAAGACATGGATTCCTTGCACAATCTGGCGAAGTACGTCCCGGACTGCTTGCTGAGGTCGCTTGCAAACGAGGGGTTCCGCGCCGAACCCCGGCAGCAGTGCCTTGACGGCGCCTTGCTGCTCACCGACATCGTCGGGTTCAGCAGCTTGACCGAGCATTTCGCCGCCCAGGGGCCGGAGGGCGCCGAGCACCTGTCCGGTCTGCTCGAGGGTTATTTCGGCTGCATGACCGAAATCGCGCTGGACCACGGCGGCGACGTGGTGGATTTCATGGGCGACGCCATCGCCGTGATGTGGGCGGACTCCGGCGACCTGCAGGCCGGCATCATGCGGGCGATCCAGTGCGGCCTGGCCATGCAGGCCGCGGCGGCGCAGCTCCAGGGCAACGCCGCCTGGAAGCTGGAACAGCGGGTGTCGGTGGCCGCCGGCCGGCTTTCCCTGTTCTCGGTGGGCGGCGCAGGGCATCGCTGGTACTGGGCCGTCGCCGGCGAACCCACCCGCCTCGCCGCCGCCGCGCACGACCATGGCCGGCCGGGCGATGTCGTCGTCTGTGGCGACGCCTGGCGGGTGGTGCAGGAGCGCTGCCGGGGGCGGCCGCTGAGCGCCCGGCACTGGATCGTCGACGAGGTGCTGCAGCCGGAGGCGTGCGCCGCTGCCGAGGCGGTTCCCGACTCGGTGCTGCGCAACGGCGGCGTCGACGCCTACCTCGGACCGTCCCTGATCGGGCGTTGCGGCGAATCCGGGCTGCCCTGGCCGGGCGAATTCCGCAGCGTGGCGACCGCGTTCATCGGCTTTCCGGACCTGAACGTCGGCAGCGACGACGCGGTGCAGCAGCTGCAGGCAGCCGTCGAGTGCCTGCAGTACGAGATCAGCCGCTTCGGCGGCAGCTTCGAACGCCTGCTGATGGACAACAAGGGCGTGACCATCCCGGCGGTCTTCGGCGTGCCGATGGCCACCTTCGGCAACGAACCCCTGCGGGCAGTGCGCACCGCGATGGCGGTGGTCGAAGGACTGCGCAGCCGCGGCATCGCGTGTTCGGTCGGGGTGACCTGGGGCCGCGTGTTCTGCCGCGACAGCGGCGGCCCGCGGCGGCGGCACCTGGGCCTGGTCGGCTCGTCCATCAACCTGGCGGCACGACTGATGCAGTCCTCGTCCGGCAGCGTGCTCTGCGACGCGGCGGTGCGCGACGCCACCGAGCACTGGCTCGAGTTCGCGGAACGTTCGCCGCTGACGGTGAAGTCCATGACGCTGCCGGTGCGGGTGTTCTCGCCCGGGCTGAAGCTTTCGCCGAGCCTGGCCCGTTTTGACACGCCGGTCTTTGGCCGCGACATGGAGAAGGGGCTGATCGACGAGTGGATCGGCGACCTGATCCGCTGCCGTGGCGGCGCGCTGACCATCGTCGGCGAAGCCGGCATCGGCAAATCGACCCTGCTCGCCTTCGCCGCGGCGCACGCCCGCGAACGCGGCGTGCGGGTGCTCGAATGCGCCGGCTCGATGCTGGAGTCGGCCACGCCCTACTTCCCCTGGCGCCAGCTGCTGACGCAACTGCTGGGCGGCGTCGATCCTCCCGCCATGGCGCAGACGGCGGCGGGCCGCCTGGCCAACGCGCCGCGCCTGTGGGCCTGCGCGGCGCTGCTCAACGACATCCTGCCGCTGGGCCTGCCCGGCGGCGAGGCCACCGGACAGATGTCCGGCGAAGCGCGCGCCGCCTCGCTGCAGGCCCTGGTGGTGCACCTGCTGCGCGAGCTCGCACTGGAACGGCCGGTCCTGCTGATCGCCGATGACCTGCACTGGTTCGACGAAGCCTCGGCCACGCTGCTCGCCGGAGCGGCCGCGACCCTGCCCGGCATCCTCATGCTCGCCGGCCTGCGCGTGGGGCCGCATGCGCCGGCCAACCCGCCCCTGGCCGAGTTCGGAACCATGCTGCCGCTGGCCGCGCTGTCGCGTGAAGCCATGCCCGGATTCCTGGCCCACAAGCTCGGCGTGGGCGAGGTTCCGGAGGCCTTGTGCGACTTCGTCCATACGCGCACCGACGGCAACCCGTTCTTCAGCGAGGAAGTGGCCCTGGCGCTGCGCGGCTCCGGCGCCATCGACGTCGAGGAAGGCCGCTGCAGCCTGCCGCAGGGCCTGGAAGCGGCGGCGGCCCCTTCCGCCGCACCGATCAGCCTGCACGCGGTGGTGCTGAGCCGCGTCGACGCCCTGCCCCAGGCGACGCAGCACGTCCTCAAGCTGGCGAGCGTGCTCGGACAGGAATTTTCGGTGGAGTCCCTGTGCGAAATCCACCCGGACGGCCAGGCCGCCGAGATCGGGCCGCTGCTGGATTCCCTGCATGCGGGCCAGCTGCTCCGCCGCCGCGCAGATGGCCAGCCGCGCTATACCTTCAAGCACGCGATCCTGCAGGACGTGGTCTACGACCTGCTGCCGTTTGCGCAGCGCCGCGAACTGCACCGGCGCTTGGCGCTCGCCATCGAGCGCCAAGCGGCCGGCCGGCCGGAACGCGTCTACGCCCTGCTGGCGCTGCACTGGGAGCGCGCCGCCCACTATCCGGTCGCACTCGATTACCTGGAAAAAGCCGCGCGCTTTTCGTTCCAGAACTACGCCAACCGGGAAGCCATTGCCCACCTGCAGCATGCGTTCCAGCTGTCGCTCAAATCCGGCGTGGTGGTGGACCGCCTCAGGCGCAGCATCTGGTGCGGCCTGCTCGGCGACGCCCACCACGAATTGTCCGAATACCTGGCGGCCTACCGCTACTTCACCCGGTGCCTTGACGGACTGGGCCACGCACCGCCGAGGTTCGCCCCGGCGATCGTATCGAAGCTGCTGTGGCAGTCGGTGCTGCAGCTCGGCCTGCGTCTCGGCTGGGTCAAGACCACCGCGCTTACGGCCCGCTCGGATTCCGGCACCAGAATCGCATCTCATGTGCTGTGGAAGCACTCCGAAGTCGGCTACTACCAGAACCGCATGCTGTCGGCGATCTGCTCCATGCTGCAGGCGATGAACCTGGCGGAGCGCTTTGGCGCGGCGGACGGCTACGCCTACGGCCTCGCCGCCCTGGCGCAGATCTTCGCGCTGTTCGGCTGGGATCGTTTGTCGCGTTACTACTCGCGCTTGTCGCTGCAAGTGTCCGCGGCGCAGGATCCGCCGCATTCTCAAGGGTATGTCTACCTGGTCAACCTGCTGTACGCGGTGGAAACCTGCGACTGGCCGGCGGTGGCGCGCTTCGAACAGCAGGCCTCCCGCATCTTTGCCGGGATCGGTGCCTCGTTCCGCTGGCAGCAGACGCGCGCCAGCGTGTTCTCGGTGTGCGCCATGCGCGGACAATTCGCGGAGGCGGAGCGGGTGCTGCGCGAGGCCAGGTCGCAGCTGGGCCGCGACGTGCCGTGGCAGATCCGTTGCTGGATGTCCTGCACCGAAATGACCATCGCCATGGCCCGCGGCCTGCCGCTCACCGCTCTGCTGGAGAACCTGCGCAAGGCGCGCACGCCCGAACTGCACGTCAGCGACAAGTACCGTTCCCTCGGCCTGGAAGCGCAGGCGCTGCTGCAGATGGGCCGGCCGAAGGCCGCCCTGCAGGTTGCGAACGAAGCCCTGCAATTGATGCGGCGGGGCATTCCCATGATGTGGTCGATGAGCGACGGCATCTGCGCCGTGGTGCAGACCTACTCCGAACTGGCGCTGCTGCAGACCGACCATCGCGAGGCGCGCCAGCTGCAGCGCAAGGCCCGCACCGCGGCCCGCACCATGCTCACCTTTGCCCGCCTGATCCGGCCCGCCCGGCCGCTGGCGGCCCTGACCATGGGACGGCTCGAATCCGCCGCCGGCCGCCACGGCGTGGCGCGGCGGTGGTGGAAGCGTGCACTGCGCGACGCGCGACGCTGGCAGATGTGGTCGGACGAAGCCCAGGCGCTGTACGAGCTGGGCCGTACGGCGCCGGAATCCGTGCTGCGGGAGGACACTCTCGCCCAGGCGCGCGCCGCCCTGGAAAAGCTCGGCATGCGCCCGCTGCTGAACCACTGCGAGGACGCTCTCTGCCGCGTCCAGCTCGAGCGGGAAGGCGGCAAGCCCCCGCAAGGCACATGGGCCCGAATTACTGAAGACGTTTCATGATCGTTCCGTCGCCGCGGCGGAATCGATCGTGGTGTGTTGCAAGGAGACGAAATGCTGCCCGCGTACATTTCGGACACCGGCCACGGAGCGGCCAGCCATGAAGCGCCGCTGCTGCTGACCCACGTCCAGTCGTACTTCTTCACCCTGAGAGTGCAGCAGGAGCCGCTGCAGGCCTTCATCGACGGGCAGCTCAACCGCGTCAGCCGCGGCGCGGTGCACTACCGCGCCCTGCCCTGGGTGCTCAACTGCTGGTACCGCTCGGCGCGGGGCACCTCGCTGGCGGAGGCGGGCGGCTACATGCCGAGCAACGAGTGCCTGTTCGTGGTGCCGCTGCTGCAGACCCTGCGCGAGCAACCCCAGGCGCCGCAGCTCAAGGCCTGGATTCCCTACCTGTTCATCGACCAGCAGGACGCCCTGATCACCGCCCGCGAAGTATGGGGCTACCGCAAGACCCTGGGCCGCGTGGCGATTCCCGAGTCGCCCGACGCGGCGGTGGAATTCGGCGCCACCGCGACCGTGTTCCCGGGGCTGGACCGCAGCCGGGAGGGCCGCGAGATGAAACTGGTGAGCCTGCGCCGCACCGCGGCTCCGGGCCCGCTGCAGAGCAGGCTCGCCGACGCCGCCGGCGGCCTCAGGCAACTGATCGGGCGCCTGGGCGGTGTCGGCGACGCCGACTGGGCGCACCTCGCCGAACACGCTGTCGAACGCCTGTACGATCTGTTGCCGACGGTCATGTTCCCGCTGATCAACCTGAAGCAGTTCCGCGACGCGGCAGACAGCAGCCGCGCCTGCTACCAGGCCCTGGTCGAATGCCCCACCCAGCTCGTCAAGCTGCATGGCGGCGGGTTGCTGCCGGGCGACTACAGCCTGGAGATCCCGTACGTCGAGAGCCATACCATCGTCAAGGACCTGGGCCTGGTCACCGCCGGTGGGGCGGCAGGGGACGGCCCACGGCCGCGGGCGGTGATGCACCCGGCCCTCGCCCAGTGGGCAACCATGGACCTGAAGGTAGTGGGAGGCAGCGTCATCTGGGAAGCCGACGCGCACCGCGACTGACAGTCCCGCGATTCGATCCTACAACCCCTCCAGCAGCGTCCTGGCGGGAATGCCGCAGATCGCTGCGGCAGCCTGCAGCCCCGATTCGAACGCGGCCTCGGCACAGCTGCCGTCGATCGAGGTGCGCGTCCAGTCTCCCGCCAGGTAGAGGTTGGCGCAGCCGCTGCCGCCTGGGGCGAGCCGCGAGGCGATGGTCCCGGGCAGCGACAGCACGTACTGCTCCGAGTGCGCGAGGTTGAGCTGCGAGTACGCGTGTACCGGCGCGAGCAGCCGCTCCGGCGCAACCCCGGGCCACAAGGCCGCGGCCCATTTTTGCATCCACTGCTGCGCCTGGGCGGCGGCGTGGGCCTGCTGGCCTTCCAGGTAACCGGGGCGCGGACCCGGGGTCGGCAGCGGCTCGCCGGCCGGCGGGGCATAGGTTCCGCACAGGTAGTGGCAGGAACGCACCGCAACGTTGCCGGGGACCTGCGGCTCCGCGTGCAGCACTTGCGACATGTCGCCCCAGGAGCGCAGCGGGTCGGCGAAGCCGGTGGCGATCACCGGGCGGTGCCCCAGCTCGGCGGAAGTCTGTTCGTACCACAACTGCTGCGACAGGGTCGCCACCGACCGCGCGCCCGCCAACATCTCGCGCCAGCCCGGCGTCCAGCGCGTCAGCTCCGCGGTGAGGTGGGCCGCGGCGGCCGGAGGAATGGCCAGCACCACCTTGTCCTCCTTGCCTATGGCCAGCGTCAGCTGCGGCCCCTCGCCCTGCGGCGGGCCCCAGGGATCCTCGGCACCGGCCGCCGCGCGCGGCGCCCGGGCCTGGTTCGGCCAGCACGGCCAGCGGCTGCCATCGTCGAAGGTGACGTCGATCAGCGGATCGTAATGCGCGTGGAGCTCCGGCGACTGCCGGAACGTCACGCTGCCGATGCGGCTGTGGTCCGGCGACAGCGAGAGCTTATCGACACGGCTCAGGAACCTGAAATCGACGCCGCGCTTCTTCAGCACCAGGTACAGCGGCGTGAAGATCGTCTCGCCCATGCTCGCGCGCATCTTGTAGGCCGGCGCGCCGCTGTAGCCGAACAGCATGCGCAGGATCAGGCGCAGCGCGGCGCCCGCCGCGGCCCTGCCGTTCTCGGGCCGGGACGAATCGCCGTCGGGGTAGGCGAAGGCCAGATCGTAGAACGCCATGACCAGCGGACAGGTGGCGGCTTCCGGCGTGGCGCCGTGACTGCGCAGCCAGTCCTTGAAATCCAGGTGGTTCAGCGCGTCGAATCCCGGACCGAGGATGACGTCCTCCACCAGCCCCCGCGCCAGCGCCAGGCCGCAGGACTGGATCAGCTGCAGCTTGTACAAATCCTGGCGGACGCCGTCCTCGACGGCGTGCACGCCGTGGGCGATGGCTGCGCCCATCCCGCCTAGGTCGGCGAGCTGCCGCTCGATCTGAAGATGCAGCTGGCCGATGTCGTGCGCCAGCTCCGAGAAACGGTCGGACAGCGGTTGCAGCAGCAGGCTGTACAACGCCACGGCCGGGGCGGCCAGGCTCTCGATCCTTTCCGCGGCCCATCCGGCCAGCAGCAGCGCCGGACGCAACGCCTCCTGCAGGCCGACGCTGGCGGTTCTCAGCCAGGCGCCGATGGCGGCGACCACGCCGACCGGATCGGGGAACTCGCCGGCCGCGACCAGCGGCTGCGGGAACGACACCGGCCACGGCACCAACGGCTGGTCCGGAGCCGGCGGCCAGCGCAACCACAGCATGAATTCGGTTTGCGGCGTCAGTGCCTCGTGCCAGCTGCGGAAGGCCGGCTTGTCCAGCGCGGTGAACTCCTTGCAGGCCGCCAGCTCGTCGTAGCAGCGCTCCATGGTGCGGAACACGGTGGCGTAGAAGCCGAGCATGACATGCAGGCCGTGCTCCTCGATGCGATTGTTTTCGTCGCGCCCGCTGGCGCCTTTTCCGCCCAGGCGCCAGCTCTGGGTGTAGACGGTGACCTTGTAGCGGCGCCGCAGCTCCTCGGTCGAAGTGAGCCAGAACGCGGTGGACATCGCGGCGCAGCCGCCGCCGAGGATGGTGACCTCGACGCGGCGCCCGGGGTTACCGGCCGGGGCCGGGATTGCCGGCGTGGCACGCTCGGGGCTCAGGAAGCGTTCGCCGAAGATACTGGACGGATAACCGCAGAGCGCGCGGCTGGCCGCCATGCCCGACATCACCGCCGCTTCCACGCAGCCGGCGTTGACCGCGGTCCGGGTCCAGTCGCCAGCCAGCACCAAGTTGTCGAAGCCCGAACGGTCGGGCGGCAGCCGCAGGCGGTTCAGGACCGGCGGCGCCAGCACGTAACGCTCCGACGGCTCCACGTTGGCCCGCAGATACTGCTGGTCGA
This sequence comes from Nevskia sp., assembly GCA_031291075.1. Taxonomy (GTDB): domain Bacteria; phylum Pseudomonadota; class Gammaproteobacteria; order Nevskiales; family Nevskiaceae; genus Nevskia. The sequence continues at coordinate 47,324 of JARLJS010000152.1, forward strand.
GCCGCGCCTCGCCACTGGCCGCCGCGCCGCTGGCACCGACGTGGAGGCGGTTCCAGTCGAAGCCGCCGCCCGGAGCCGCCGCGTGCGGCCACGCGACCGTGCCGTAGGCCTGCAGCCAGTCGACGGTGGCGCGGCGCGCCTGCGCC
>JARLJS010000153.1 GCA_031291075.1 Nevskia sp.
CGCCCCGAAGCCGAAGAAATCCGTCGCCCTGTCGGGCGTGACCGCCGGCAATACCGCGCTGTGCACGGTCGGCCGTACCGGCAACGACCTGCACTACCGCGGCTACGACATCCTCGACATCGCAGAGACCTGCGAATTCGAGGAAATCGCCCACCTGCTGGTGCACGGCAAGCTCCCCACCCGCGCCGAACTGGCTGCCTACAAGGCCAAGCTCAAGGCCCTGCGCGGCCTGCCCGCCAACGTCAAGGCCGCCCTCGAATGGGTGCCCGCCAGCGCCCACCCGATGGATGTGATGCGCACCGGCGTGTCCGTGCTCGGCACCGTGCTGCCGGAAAAGGACGACCACAACACCCCCGGCGCGCGCGACATCGCCGACCGCCTGATGGCCAGCCTGGGTTCCATGCTGCTGTACTGGTACCACTACAGCCATAACGGCCGGCGCATCGAAGTCGAGACCGACGACGACACCATCGGCGCGCACTTCCTGCACCTGCTGCACGGCCAGAAGCCGTCCGCGCTGTGGGAGCGCGCCATGCAGACCTCGCTCAACCTGTACGCCGAGCACGAGTTCAACGCCTCCACCTTCGCCGGCCGCGTGATCGCCGGCACGGGCTCGGACATGTACTCGTCGATCTGCGGCGCCATCGGCGCGCTGCGCGGCCCCAAGCACGGCGGCGCCAACGAAGTGGCGTTCGAGATCCAGAAGCGCTACGACAGCCCGGACGAGGCGCATATCGACATCTCGCGCCGCGTGGAGAACAAGGAAGTGGTGATCGGCTTCGGCCACCCGGTGTACACCACCGGCGACCCGCGCAACCAGGTGATCAAGGAAGTGGCGCGGCGCCTGTCCAAGGATGCCGGCTCGATGAAGATGTTCGACATCGCCGAGCGCCTGGAAACCACCATGTGGGACGCCAAGAAGATGTTCCCCAACCTGGACTGGTTCAGCGCGGTGAGCTATCACATGATGGGCGTGCCCACCGCCATGTTCACCCCGCTGTTCGTGATCGCGCGCACCTCGGGCTGGGCTGCGCATATCATCGAGCAACGCATCGACAACAAGATCATCCGCCCCAGCGCCAACTACAC
>JARLJS010000154.1 GCA_031291075.1 Nevskia sp.
CGCCCTGCGCGCCGGCGCCGGGCTGGTCAGCGTCGCCACCCGCGCCGCGCATGCCGCCGCGCTGACCGCGGCACAGCCGGAGTTGATGTGCCGGGGTGTCGAAAGAGCCGAGCAGCTCAAGCCCCTGATCGAGCGTGCCGACGTCATCGCGGTCGGCCCCGGGCTGGGGCAGGATGAGTGGGGCTGGATGGTCTGCGGCGAGGCTTTCGCCGCCGGCAAGCCGCTGGTGGTCGACGCCGATGCGCTCAACCTGCTGGCGCACAGCCCGCGCCGCAACGACGGCTGGGTGCTGACGCCCCATCCCGGCGAGGCTGCACGCCTGCTGGGTATCACGGCCGCCGCCGTGCAGGCCGACCGGGTCGCCGCGGCGCGGGCCCTGCGTGAGCGCTACGGCGGCGTGGCGCTGCTGAAAGGGCCGGGCACGCTGGTGCAGGGCGAGGTGCTGGCGCTGTGCCCGTACGGCAACGCGGGCATGGCCGTGGGCGGCATGGGCGATGCGCTTACCGGCATCATCGCGGCTTTCATCGCGCAGGGACAGACGCCGGAGACCGCGGCCTGCGCCGGCGCCTTGGCGCATGCCATCGCCGGCGACCGCGCCGCGCGCGACGGCGAGCGCGGCCTGATGCCCACCGACCTGGTCGGCGAGCTGCGCGGCGTGGTGAATCCGTGAGCGGCGGCACCGCGCCGGCCATGATCCGCTTCGAGCTTCCGGACGCCGCCGCCACTGAAGCGCTCGGCGGCAAGCTGGCCCTGCTGCTCTCGCAGCGGCCGGGCTTGGTGGTGTTCCTGCACGGCGGCCTGGGCGCCGGCAAGACCACGCTGGCGCGCGGCTGGCTGCGCGCCCTCGGTGCCAGCGGGCCGATCCGCAGCCCCACCTACACCCTGGTCGAACCATACGAGCTGCAGGGCCGCCACCTGCTGCACCTGGATCTCTACCGCCTGTCCGACGCGGCGGAACTGGAGCAGTTGGGTCTGTACGATACGCCCCCCGAGCACTCGATCTGGCTGGTGGAATGGCCGGAGCGGGGCAGCGGTGAGCTGCCTGATCCGGACCTCAACATCTTCATGCAAGTTTCTGATAAAGGAAGAGAAATCAGAATCGAAGCCAGCCCGGTCATCGCCCCGTTGCTGGAACGGGGCTTGGGCGCGGTTTTGCACCGCACATGAAGTGTCGCCCAGTACTCATTGATTCAAAAAAGAAAAATTATTGAAATATTCGCTTGACAGGGGTATCGTTCCAGGGAAATAGGTCCTTGGGGGCGTCATGCGCCGGGTAGTGGGAGTCGCGTTCGCGTTGTCGGTCGCCTGCGTGCACGCGGGCGAGCTGCGCGAACTGCGCCTGCTCGGCGGCCCTGAGAGCACGCGGGTGGTACTCGATCTCGACGTCCGCGCCGAAGACAACGTTTTCACCCTGAGCAATCCCGACCGCCTCGTGATCGACCTCGCCGGGGTCCACCGCCGTGCCGGCCTTAAGTTCGATGCCGCGCCGCAAGGTGTGGTCACGGGAGTCCGTTCGGGTCCGCGCGACGGCGGCCTGCGCGTGGTGCTCGATCTCAGTGCGCCGGCCACGCCGAAAAGCTTCGGCCTGCAGCCCACCGGCGGCTATGGCTACCGCCTGATCCTGGACCTCTATACGGACATGCCGGCAGCCGGCCCCGCGCCGAAACTGGTGACCGCCCTCGCGCAGCCACCGGTCGAGGCTCCGCCGGCCGCCGTCAAGCCGGC
>JARLJS010000017.1 GCA_031291075.1 Nevskia sp.
CTGTGCGGATGGTCACGTCGGTGTCGGCTGCGTCCTTGAATCGCAGGTCGGTGGTCACCATGTGGTGTGACGCCCCGGAGTCGAGGAGGAGGGTCGGCTGCTTGCGGTCTCGACAGGCGGCGCGACGCGACGGTCGCTGGCGCTTGGCGTTGACGGCGAGGGCGGTCGACTTCGGCTAGTCGACCACGACGCAGTGTGCGTCGACGTCCGAGTCGGAATCGGACTGGTCACTGTCGGACTCGTCGGACGAGCCGGCGTAGCCGGTGGCAGCGGCGGCCGTCTTCTTGGCCGGCGCCTTCGTGTCCGGCTTGGCGCCCTTCTTCTTCTCCTTCTTGGAATCGATCTTGTCGAGGTTGGCCGGTGGCTTTCCAGTCCAGGTTCGCGGCTTATCGTCGCGCTTGAATCGGCAGTCCGCTTGAGTGTGGTTGTAGAAGCCACACCAGACGCAGAACTTGCCGTTGCCGTTCGGTCGACCGAGTGGGCCGTCCTTACCGCGCCCCTTGGCGGAGCGGACGGGGAACTCGCGATCGCGATCGCGACCCTTGCGGCGCTCCTTGCGGGCGCGCGGCTCGTCGTCGTCATCGTCGACGTCGGCAACATGGGCGCTCGGGCCTCGGTGGCTGCTGCTGTGTGCGGCTTGGTGCGCCTTGTCGTTCGCCTTTGAGGCTTCGAAGTTGACGACCATCGACTGGAGGGCGGCGGCGCCTTGGTTCATCATGGTGCGCAGGATGAGGCGGAGGTTCTCCGGGACACGCACGACGGTGGTGTACTTGGACGCCTGCATGTGCGGGTCGAGCGGTGCGCCGTATGCCGAGAGGCGCTGGACGAGCACGTTGAACTCGGTGTTGAACTCGCGGAGGGAGACGCCCGGCCGATGGACGAGGTTCTCCCACTTGGTCAACTGCTGCCGCGGCGGACCGGCGTAGCCATACTGTTGGCCGTAGCCGCCGCCGTACTGGCCGTACTGGCCTGTCGGCGAGCCGTACTGAGGCGCCTGAGCACCGAAGGGAGCGAACGTCGGTTGTCCGAAAGGCTGCTGCTGGTAGCCGCCGCCGGCGTATTGCTGCGGGAACTGGCCGTACTGCGGCACGCCATAACCGCCGAGCTCCCCGTAGACGGACTGCTGGGCGGCTTGCTGCATGATCTGGTGCAGCATCTGCTGACCAGTCAGTTGCGGCGGTGGAACCGGAGCCGGCGCTGGGACCGGTGCCGCTGCGGCGACTGGGGCAGCAGGGACGCCGGCAGCTGGGCCGGCAGGGGCGCCGACGGC
>JARLJS010000155.1 GCA_031291075.1 Nevskia sp.
TACAACCGGAGACGTCGCCACTCCACGCTGGGCTACTGCTCGCCGACTCAGTTCCTGCAGGACTGGATCAGCAAGCATCATCCACAAAACCTGGCGGCATGAGAGCGGCCCGTTGGAAGGCGAAAAACAGGGGGCACCTCATGGTTCGACAATGGCTACCGCACTTCGTCGCCACTTATGGGGAAAGAGGGCGGCCGACGTTGCAGGTGCATGAGCTACTGGGAGACACACTCACCTGCTTCGGTTTGGGGCGTCCCGACCTGGCTCACTTTACCGAAGCCGAAGCCGAGTACCGTGTAGCAATTTCGGGGTATTCAGCGCTGTATGGAGCGGATAGCTTTCAAGTCCTGACGGGTGAAGGATCGCTTGCAAACTCATATTTTTTGTTCGAGCGCTACACCCAAGCCATACCTTTATTCGAAAACGTCTATCAGGGTATGGGCAAACAATTGGGCGTCCATAGCATGGCGGCATTCAAGGCGCTGATCTTCAAGTTGTTCTGCCTGGACGAATCCGGACGTACGGGTGAAGCTGTGGCACTGGCGCGGACTCTGCTGGACCAAGGACATCGTTACATCAGCAGAACAGACTATGTGTATCGGTACATGCTGGTTGCGTCGGCGAGAGCGCTGCTAAACGACAAACGCACTGCGGAAGCAAGTCCCCTGGTCGACGAACTCTCAGATTCGCTCGCTCACGCACCCGTAACCCAGCACAATCAGATTCAACGGTCGTTCCTGGCCTACCTGCAAGGAGTCCGGGCGCAACAACTGGCCGACATCCCAACAGCGATCGCCGACTTGAGCGATGCGGTCAAGCGCATGCAATACACGGTAGGGCCGAACTGTATGGCGGCGCGCGACGCCAGAGCACGTCTGCAGCAGCTCAGCCCGGCTCAGGCGGCGAAGTAATCACCCACCCGCATCAACATCCGCCGCGGCCGGCAGCGCCTTGATCTTCACCTTGACCTGCTTCTCCGCGTCGTCGCGGTAGGCGCCGAATTCCGCGCCGGCCCGCGCGTTGCGCAACTGGGTGACGACGGTTTTCGCCGCGGTGGCGTCGGTGGACTGGGGCGGCGGCTCGTTGACGGCGGAGAGGGCGATCACGGCGATATCGCCGCCGTCCAGGTCGGTTTGGCTGTAGCCCAGCTTGCCCGCGGCCGGGCGCGGCATCTTGAACAGGGCGTCGAGCAGACCCTGCGGCAGGTCCTTGTGGTCGCGCTGCACGGCGCCGACGTTGATCGGGCTGAGGCCGGCGGCCTTGGTGGCGGCGTCGAAGGTCTGGCCGCCTTCGACGCTCTTGAGCAGGGCGGCCGCGGCGTTCTTCGCCGCTTCGCCGGCGGCCTCGTGCTTGAGCGTGGTGCGGATCTGGTCACCCACGTCCGCGAGCTGCAGCTGCTTGGGCGCCTCGTACTCAGCCTTGCGCACCACCACCAGGTGCTGGGGATCCAGCGCGATGGGCTTGCTGTTGTCGCCGTCCTGGATCACGCCCGCCGAGAAGGCGGCGGCGATCACGCTCTGGTTGGCGGCGATGTCCGCCCCGCCCTTGTGCGTGAACCAGTCGGTGGTGCGCACTTGCAGGTTGAGCGCCTTGGCCACGGCGTCGAGCGAGCCGTTGTTCTCGAAGCTGAGCTGGTCGAGCTTGGTGGACATCTCGTTGAAGCGTGTCGCCAGGTCCTGCTGCTGGTACAGATCCAGCAGCTGCTTCTGCACCTCGGCGTCCTCGAACGGCTTGGTCTGCGCCGGCTTGAGCTCGTCGAGCTTGATCAGGTGCCAGCCGAATTCGGTCTGCACCGGTTCGCTCACGTCGCCGGCCTTGTCGAGGGCGAACAGGGCGGATTCGAACTTGGGTGTCATCATGCCGCGCTTGACCCAGCCGAGGTCGCCGCCCTTGCCCTTGGAGCCGGGATCGTCGGAATTGGCCTTGGCCAGCTCCGTGAAGTCACTGCCCGCCTTGATCTTGGCGTACAGGTTCTCGGCCTTCTTCTTCGAAGCCTCCTTGTCCGCGCCGAAATTGATCAGGATATGGCTGGCGTGGCGCTGCTCGGGGGAGGCGAACAGGCTGGCCTTGCGGCGCTCGTAGACCGCCTTCAACTCGTCCGCGCTGGGCGCCGCCGCCTTGGGCAGCTGGTCCAGCGCCAGCTCGACGTAGGCCAGCTTGACGCGTTCCGGCGCCTTGAAGCTGTCCTTGTCCTTCTCGTAGCGCTGCTTCACCTGGTCGTCGGTGACGGTCACGGAGCCGAGGTACCGGGCCGGCTCGAACTTCACGTAGCTGAACACCCGCTCCTGGTGGGTCAGCTTCCACTCGGCCTCGCCCTCGCGCGGTGTAACGAAGGTGCTGTTCAGCACCGCCCCGCGCAGCTGCTCCTGCGGCAGCGACTCGCGCAACTGGGCCTCGAAGCCTTCCGGACTCTGGCCGGAGCCGGCCAGGACTTCCTTGTAGCGGGCGGCGGAGAAGTGTCCGTTGTCCTGGAAGTACGGCAGCACCTGCAGGTACTCGCGCAGGCCGGCGTCGTCCACCTGGTAGCCGGTCTCGCGGGTGTACTGCTTCATCACCAGTTCCTGCACCATCTGCTTGAGGACGCCGTCGCGCAGCTGGTTCTGCTGCACCTGGTCGGCGCGGAAGGCGTCGCCCATGCGCTGCTGCATCTCCCGGTAGGCCCGCTCATAGGCATTGTGGAACTGGGCCTGGGTGATCTTGACGCCGCCCACCTCGGCGATCGTGGGATCCTCGCCGCCGCCGGTGAACTGCTGCAGGCCGATCCCCCAGACCGCGAAAATCAGGGAGATAAACCCAAGGATGCCCCAGACGAACGGGCCCGAGATACGGTCACGGATGGTCTGCAACATGGGAGAGGTCCGGAAATAAACAAGGCGCTCGTTCGAGCGCCTCTTTGTAATATGGCGGAGCGGACGGGGCTCGAACCCGCGACCCTCGGCGTGACAGGCCGATACTCTAACCGACTGAGCTACCGCTCCGCGTCTTTAAAACTACCTCTAGTGGTGGGTGCTGACGGGCTCGAACCGCCGACCCCCGCCTTGTAAGGGCGATGCTCTACCAGCTGAGCTAAGCACCCCCGAGCGGGTGTCACACCCGCGAAGGTCGATTATTTTACCGCGTCTTTGAGAGCCTTGCCAGCCTTGAAGGACGGATTCTTGCTCGCGGCGATCTTCAGGGGGGCGCCGGTCTTGGGGTTGCGGCCGGTGCGGGCGGCGCGCTTGCGGATGGCGAAAGTCCCGAACCCGACCAGTGAAACCTTGTCGTTCTTCTTCAGTGCCTTGGTGATGACTTCAACGAACGCGTCGACGGCACGGCCGGCGTCCGCTTTGGACAACTCGGCCTTGTCGGCGACCGCGTTGATCAATTCTGCTTTGTTCATGTAGGTGAGTCCCCTCGTCGGTAAATGGCGGCGTGCCGGATGACAGCTTTCTGGTGACCGTTCCCCCAACTCTTAATCCGGCGTCCAACAGTTACGCCTGGGCTGTGCGTGCGTTTCTCGCTGCGGCAACGGATGTTGTCTTATACCAAGCGCCGACAGCAAGCGTCAATGAACCGTTCGCGCTTATGCGAAAGGCGTTTTTCGAGGACTGCAGCTCCTCGGAATTGTCATCATTCCGGCTGCCCGGAGGGCAGCCGGAATGCGCAGGATCAGTGCGGCCGCAGTGTGTCGCCAGCCGCTTCCGGTGCGTTGGCGCCGGCTTCGACGGTGCTCTTCTGCTCCGGCATACGCTCGAGGGCAAGACGCAACACGTCCTCGATCCAGCGCACCGGCTCGATGTCGAGCTGCGACTTGATATTCTCCGGGATCTCGGCGAGGTCCTTCAGGTTTTCCTGCGGTATGACAACGCGGTGAATGCCGCCGCGCTGGGCCGCCAGCAGCTTTTCCTTCAGGCCGCCGATCGGCAGCACCTCGCCGCGCAGCGTGATCTCGCCGGTCATCGCCACGTCGGCGCGCACCGGGATATGGGTGAGCGCGGACACCATCGCGGTGCACATGGCGACGCCCGCCGAGGGGCCGTCCTTGGGCGTGGCGCCTTCGGGCACGTGCACGTGGATGTCGTGCTTCTGGTAGAAGTCCGGGTCGATGCCCAGCGACTTGGCGCGCGAGCGCACCACGGTCAGCGCCGCCTGGATCGACTCCTGCATGACGTTGCCGAGGCTGCCGGTCTGGATCAGCTTGCCCTTGCCGGGCGACAACGCCGCCTCGATCGACAGCAGGTCGCCGCCGACCTCGGTCCAGGCCAGGCCGGTGACCTGGCCCACCTGGTTCTTCTCCTCGGCGCGGCCGAAGCGGAAACGCGGCACGCCCAGGTAATGCTCGAGGTTCTCCTCGTTGACCTGGATGGTGCTCTCGGACGGTGTGAGCAGCACCTGCTTCACCACCTTGCGGGCGATCTTGCTGACCTCACGCTCCAGGTTGCGCACGCCGGCCTCGCGCGTGTAGGTGCGCACGATGCCGCGGACGGCGTCGTCGCCGATCTCCAGCTCGCCGTCCTTGAGCCCGTTGGCCTTGATCTGCTTGGGGATCAGGTAGCGCTTGGCGATGTTGAGCTTTTCGTCCTCGGTGTAGCCGGGGATGCGGATCACTTCCATGCGGTCGAGCAGCGGGCCCGGGATGTTCAGCGTGTTGGCGGTGGCGATGAACATCACATTGGACAGGTCGTAGTCGACCTCCAGGTAGTGGTCGTTGAAGCTGTTGTTCTGCTCCGGGTCGAGCACTTCCAGCAGCGCCGAGCTCGGGTCGCCACGGAAGTCCATGCTCATCTTGTCGATCTCGTCGAGCAGGAACAGCGGGTTCTTCACCCCCACCTTGGCCATGCTCTGGATGATCTTGCCCGGCAGCGAGCCGATGTAGGTGCGGCGGTGACCGCGGATTTCGGCCTCGTCGCGCACGCCGCCCAGGCTCATGCGGGTGAACTTGCGGTTGGTGGCGGCGGCGATGGAGCGGCCGAGCGAGGTCTTGCCCACGCCCGGCGGGCCGACCAGGCACAGGATCGGACCCTTCAGCTTCTCCACCCGGCTCTGCACGGCGAGGTATTCGAGGATGCGTTCCTTCACCTTCTCCAGGCCGTAGTGGTCGGTGTCGAGCTGCTTTTCGGCCGCGGTCAGGTCGATGCGCGCCTTGGTGCCCTTCTTCCACGGCACCTGCGTCAGCCAGTCGAGGTAGTTGCGCACCACGGTGGCCTCGGCCGACATGGCCGGCATCATCTTGAGCTTGTTCAGCTCGGCGTTGGCCTTGGTCTTGGCGGCCTTGGGCATGCCGCACTTCTCGATCTTGCGGGCCAGCTCTTCCTGCTCGTTGGGCGCATCTTCCAGCTCGCCCAGCTCCTTCTGGATCGCCTTGATCTGCTCGTTCAGGTAGTACTCGCGCTGGTTCTTCTCCATCTGCGACTTGACCCGCCCGCGGATCTTCTTCTCGATCTGCAGGATGTCGATCTCGCCCTCCAGCTGGCCCAGCACGTATTCCAGGCGCGGCTTGGGGTCGGTCAGCTCGAGCACCTTCTGCTTGTCTTCGAGCTTGAGGTTCAGGTGGGCGGCGATGGCGTCCGCCAGGCGTCCGGGGGAATCCATGCTCGACAGCGACGGCAGCAACTCCGCCGGCACCTTCTTGTTCAGCTTGATGTACTGCTCGAAGGTGGCGATGGTGGCGCGCATCACGGCGTCGGTCTCGCTACCGCCGGCGCGTCCCTCGTCGGTGGTGATCGGCTCGAACTCCGCCACCAGGAACGGTTCGGCGCTCTCGAGCTTCACGATGCGCGCCCGCTGGGCGCCTTCCACCAGCACCTTGACGGTGCCGTCGGGAAGCTTGAGCAGCTGCAGGATGCTGGCCAGGGTGCCGACGTCGTAAAGGTCGTCGGCGCCGGGCTCGTCGGTGTCGGCGTGCTTCTGGGCGACCAGCAGGATGCGCTTGCCGTCCTGCATCGCCGCGGTCAGGGCCTTGACCGACTTTTCACGCCCGACGAAGAGCGGCTGCGCCAAGTGCGGAAAAATCACCACGTCCCGCAGGGGCAGAACCGGGGCGCTACGTTCGTTCGAAGTGGTCACTGACTCAACCTCGCAGGGGTCTGTTTGGGGGCTATTATGCAGTACGTAGCCAAGATACGAGCGGATGACGCCATTTCAAGGCGGGGCACGGCTTCCGGCCAAAAAAAACCGCCGGAGCCCTAGGGAGCCTCTGAATAGCTCCATGCCCTCCCGTTGCCCCCGGTTTTCCGCCAGGCAAGGCGCGAGCGACGTGGTTTGCTCATTGAAAATGAGTAGCCAGCAACGCGCCATGGCGGAAAACCGGGGGCAACCCTGCGGGCGGCTTGCCATTTCGCGCCGGGCAGCGTTGCTCGTCGCTCCTGTGCAATCAGCACACCGCGCTCCTCGCGCCTTGCCCGACACAAAATGGCAAGCCGCGGGAGGGTTTGGAGCTATTCAGAGGCTCCCCTAGCTCCGGCGGCCCTTGGGAGCTGTTTCGGCTTCAGGCGGTA
>JARLJS010000156.1 GCA_031291075.1 Nevskia sp.
GCCAGCGCTTGAGAGGTCTTATGCCGGCGCGTCCATTCCAGTAGTTGATCGCTTTCCGTCGCCGTCAGTTTCAACTCCGGCATCGGCCGCCCCAGTCCCATATGCCCCCCCCTGCGTGCTGGTGAGAGAGCATAAGACAACAGAGAGTCAAATTAATTCAATGAATTTCTAACTCAGGATACTAGAAGAACTTGCGCTCGCCCGGCGGCGGCGGAGTCCACTGGTACAGCCAGGTCTCGGTCAGCGGCTGGCCGTCGCAGCTCAGGTACAGCCGCAGGTTGACCGGCTCCGTGCTGTCGTCGGTCGGCCGCAGGTCGAACATGGCGCGGTAGCCGTTGATGGCGGCGAGGGGGCGGGCCGAGGTGATCTCCACCTTGCCGCGCGAGGCCTCGATCACCGCTTCCACCTTGGCCTGGCTGCCGAGCATGGCGAGGTTGCCGCCGGCGAAGTCCACCACGAAGCGCCATGAGAAATACGTGTGCTTCTGGCCGACGACGCCGCCGATGCCGGTGCGCGTGGCCCGCACCGTGGCCAGCCTGGGTACCAGCGGCGGGGTGCGGCACCAGTACATCCTGTAGCTGTACAGCAGCTCCTGTCCCGGCTGTGGCTTCTCCGCCGGGTTCCAGAACACCACGATGTTGTCGTTGGTTTCGTCGTCGGTGGGCAATTCCACCAGCATCACCGCGCCCTTACCCCAGCCCGCGCCGCCGGGGCCGCTGCGCGGCTCGATCCACAGGCTGGGGCGCTTGTCGTAGAACACGCCGTCATCCTGGTAGTGGTCGAAATCGCGGTCGCGCTGCAGCAGGCCGAAGCCGCGCGGGTTGTCGTCGTAGTAGGAGTTGGTGCGCACGCCGGCCGGGTTGACCACGGGCCGCCAGATCCACTCGCCGCCGCCGGTCAACATCTGCAGGCCGTCGGCGTCGTGGATTTCCGGGCGCCAGTCGTTGGCGCGGCGCCTGTCGTTCTCGCCGTACTGGAACATGCTGGTCAGCGGCGCGATGCCGATGCGCTCGATGGCGCGGCGCGGGTAGAGCGCTGCATCCACGTCCATCACCAGCGTATCGCCCAGGGTCAACAGGAAGCGGTAGGCGCCGGTGACGCTCTTCGAATCGAGCAGGGCGTAGACGTAGAAGCTGTCCGAGTTCGGTGCGGGGCGCTCCAGCCAGTAGCTGGTGAACACCGGGAACTCCTCGGGATCGAGCCCGGAGTCCACCGCGAGCCCGCGCGCCGACATGCCGTATTGCAGGTCGCCGTCCACCGCTCGGAAGTAACTGGCGCCCTGGAAGGCGGCGACGTCGCGCACCCAGTCGGTGTGATAGAGCACGCGGAAGCCGGCGAAGCCCAGGTCCTTGGGCAGCGAGCCGCCGCTGATCCCGCTGCGGCCGTAGTCGAACATGGCCGGGTCGTAGGCCAGCTCCTGGGCCTGGCCGTCCACCACCTCGTGGATGCGTACCGGTGTGGTCATGTGCCAGCCGAGGTGGAAGAAGCGTACCTGCGCGTTGAGCTTCTGCTCGCGCCAGAGGGAATGGTCCTCCTTGAACTGGATCGCCTGCCACTGGTCCCAGCTCATCTGCGACAGCTTGTCGGGAATCTGCCCGGTCCTGGGCTGGTAGGGCTGGCCGCTGAGCGCGCGCGCCTGTCCCTTGAGCCAAGCGTAATCGAAGGGTTGCGGCTTGCCCAGCTTGCGCAGGTCGGCGGACGCCGGGGCGCTCAGCAGCAGGGCGGGGGCGGGCAGGCCGGCGGCGGCGAGGGCCAGCATGGATTGCAGCAGGTCGCGTCTTTGCATGCGCAAGGATTCTCGTTCGGGGCGGCGGTTGTTCCAGACATAATACCGGCATGGAAAGTTCAACAACGCGTCCGGGCGCCGCGGCGCCGGCCGCTCCGGAGTGGACCGTGCTGGGCCTGTACGCCGGCCAGGTGCGTCCCATGCCCGGCGACGGCCGTCCCACCGGGATCTTCAAGCGGGCGCTGGACGGGCGCGTGCGCATCGGCTGGGAAGGGATCGAAGGCGACGTGCAGGCGGACCGGCGCGTGCACGGCGGCCTGGAGAAGGCGCTGCATCACTTCCCGCTGGAGCACCATCGCCGGCTGGCGCGGCAGTTCCCGCAGCTGGCGGCGCAGTTCGGCGCCGGCGCCATCGGCGAGAACCTCGCCACCGAGGGTATCGACGAAAGCGGCGCCTGCATCGGCGACGTCTACGCGCTCGGCAGCGCGCGCATCCAGCTCAATCAGCCGCGTAGCCCGTGCTGGAAGATCGACGCCAAGTTCGGCGTGGAGGGGATCACCCGGTACATCGCCGATCACGGTATGGCCGGCTGGTACTACCGCGTGCTGGAGCCGGGCGAGGCCGCGGCCGGCGATCGCCTGCGGCTGCTCGAGCGCAACGCCGCGCCGGTGACGCTGGCCGGGCTGTGGGGAGCGATGCAGGAGCACCGTCCGCAGCGCGAGACGCTGCGGCGCATCGCCGAAACGCCCGGTCTCAATGCCGCATGGCGCCTGCGGCTGCTGCGGCGGGCCGACTGGCTGGACGGCAACGCGGAACACCCATGAGGCCGCTGCCGGACCTGCCGGTCGCGGAAGCGCTGCCGCGACTGCGTGCCGTGCTGGCGGATGCCGGCCGCGCGGTGCTGGCGTCCCCGCCCGGCTCGGGCAAGACCACGCTGGTGCCGCTGGCCCTGCTGGACGAACCCTGGCTGGCGGGCAAACGCATCCTGATGCTGGAGCCGCGCCGCATTGCCGCGCGCGCCAGCGCCGCGCGCATGGCGCAGTTGCTGGGCGAGCGTGTCGGCGAAACGGTGGGCTACCAGATCCGCTTCGAGCGCAAGGTTACCGCCGCCACCCGCATCGAGGTCATCACCGAGGGTCTGCTGACGCGCAGGCTGCAGTCCGACCCCGAGCTGCCCGGCGTGGGGCTGGTGATCTTCGACGAGTTCCACGAGCGCAGCCTCGACGCCGATCTGGCCCTGGCGCTGACGCTCGATGTCCGCGCCAACCTCAACGACAGCCTGCGCGTGCTGGTGATGTCCGCCACCCTCGACACCGCACGCGTCGCGCAGCTGCTCGATCGCGGCGGCGGAGCCGGCACGGCCCAGGTGGTGGAAAGCAGCGGGCAGTTGTTTCCGATCGACGTGCGCTATGTGCCGCCGCGTCCCGGCACCGGTCTCGACGCGGCGGTGGCGGAATGCGCATTGAAGGCCTTGGCGGAGACCGAGGGCGACATCCTCGCCTTCCTCCCCGGCGGCCGCGAGATACGGGGCGCCCAGCGCATCCTGGAAGCACGTGCGGACGCGCGGGTGTTCCCGCTCTACGGCGACCTGTCCAGCGCCGAGCAGGACGCGGCCCTGCGCCCGGCGGCGGACGGCCGCCGCAAGGTCATCCTCGCCACCAACATCGCCCAGACCAGCCTCACCGTCGAAGGCGTGCGCAGCGTGGTCGACGGCGGCTACGTGCGCGCCGCGCGCTTCGACCTTGGCGCCGGCGCCAACCGCCTGGACACCCTGCGCGTGTCGCGCGCCAGCGCCGACCAGCGCGCCGGCCGTGCGGGCCGTCTCGGGCCGGGGGTGGCCTATCGCCTGTGGAGCCGCGACCAGCAGGCGCAGTTGCCGGCGCACGACACACCGGAAATCCTGGCCGCCGACTTGTCGCGCTTCGCGCTGGAGCTCGCCGCCTGGGGCGCCGAGCCGCAGGCGCTGGCGCTGCTGGATGCGCCGCCCAAGGCGGCCTGGAGCTACGCGCGCGACCTGCTGCAGGCCCTGGGCGCGCTGCAGGAGGACGGCCGCATCAGCCTGCATGGCCGCGAGCTGGGCCGCCTGCCTACCGCGCCGCGCCTGGCCCACATGCTGCTGGCGGCGCGCGGCGAAGACCTGGCGGAGGCCGCCGCCTGGGTGGCGGCGGTGCTCGACGAGCGCGAGACCTCCACCGACCTGGAGCAGCGGGTGCAGAGCTTCCGCGCCGGCGGCGGCGAGGCCGCGGCGCAGCGCCGGGTCAGCGAGGCGGTGCGCCAGTTCCTGCGCATCGTCGGCGCCGGGCGTGGCGACGGCCGGGCCGCCCCGGTCGGCCGCCTGGTGGCGCTGGCCTTTCCGGAACGCGTCGCGCGACGTCGCGGCGAGCAGAACGCCGCGCTGCGCGCCGGCGAGGCGGTGTTCCTCTGCGCCGACGGCGGCGAGGCGCGCCTGCCGCAGCACGACGCCCTGGCCCGCAGCGAGTGGCTGGCCATCGCCCACTGGGATCCGGGTGCGCAGCGGCGCATCCGGCTGGCCGCCGCGCTGGACGAAGCGGCACTGCTGCGCGATCAGCGGCAGCGCATCGTCACCTGCGACGACGTCCACTGGGATGCCCGCAGCGAAGCCGTGATGGCGGAGCGCCAGCGCCGGCTCGGCGCCATCGTGCTCGACAGCAGGCCGCTGCGCGAGGGTGCCGGGGAAGCGGTGCGCGCCGCCTTGCTACAGGGTATCGCCGGGCTGGGAATCGCCGTGCTGCCGTGGACCGACGGCACGCGGCAGCTGCAGGCCAGGGTGCTGAGCCTGCGCTGCTGGCGGCCGCAGGAAGACTGGCCCGACCTGTCCGACGCCGCTCTGGCCGCCACCCTGGAGCAGTGGCTGGGGCCGCACCTGGACGGCTTCACCCGTCGCGAGCACCTGGCGCGGCTGGATCTCGCCGCGATCCTGAAAGAGCGCCTCGACTACGCGCGGCAGCAGCAGCTCGCACGGCTGGCGCCGACCCACGTCGAGGTGCCGAGCGGTTCGCGCGTTGCGGTCGAGTACTTCGCCGACGGCGCGCCGCCGGTGCTGGCGGTGAAGCTGCAGGAACTGTTCGGCCTGACCCGCACGCCGGCGGTGGACGACGGCCGCATGCCGCTGTCGCTGCACCTGCTGTCCCCGGCGCGGCGGCCGATTCAGGTGACGCGCGACCTGGCGGGCTTCTGGCACCGCACCTATCCCGAGGTCAAGAAGGAGCTGAAGGGCCGCTACCCGCGCCATCCCTGGCCCGACGATCCGCTTGCCGCTCCCGCCACGGCGCGGGCCAAGCCGCGCGGTCAATAGCAGGTTTCCCTTGACAGAAAACTGCCAGTCCAAAACAATATCAAGCTCGGCTCACGCGAATGAACGTTCTCGGGAGGGGTACTCAAGCGGCCAACGAGGGCAGACTGTAAATCTGCTGGCTAACGCCTACGTAGGTTCGAATCCTACCCCCTCCACCAACTGCGATGGGGCGTTTTTTGGTCGGGGCAGGCGGGTGTAGTTCAATGGTAGAACTCCAGCCTTCCAAGCTGGTAGCGTGGGTTCGATTCCCATCACCCGCTCCAGTTTTACGGATTCGAGACAGTCTGTCCCCATCGATGTCGTGCGGCATAAGCGGTTAAACTAGCAGCAGCAACGCCCACCTAGCTCAGTCGGTAGAGCACACCCTTGGTAAGGGTGAGGTCGCTGGTTCGATTCCAGTGGTGGGCACCATTTGAGGGTCCGGAGGGGTCTAACCAAGTCCGGATTTTAAACGTAAGTTACTGTAAATACTCGGCTTAGTCGTCCGAGGCAATCCGAGGGGGTCCGGTGGAATCCGGACCAGGTTGTGAGTAGGATGGTGAGTAGATGGCCAAGGAATGGCCTGTTTACGGAAATCTACTCACATGCTCACCGACGTCCAGCTACGCAAGCTCAAGCCACGGGACAGGCTCTATCGCATCGCGGACCGCGACGGTCTGTGCATCGAGGTCACGCCCAGCGGCGCGCGCCACTGGCGCTACCGCTACCGTTTCGCCGGCAAGGCCAAGATGCTGGCGCTCGGCGCCTACCCGGAAATCCCGCTCTCTCAGGCCCGCATGGCCTGCAACCAGACGCGCGCCAAGCTGCACGCCGGGGTCGATCCAGGCGAGGCGCGCAAGCTGGACAAGCTCGCAGCGCTGGCAGCCGTCGCCAACACCTTTGAAGCTGTGATGCGCGAGTGGCTGGACAAACAGACCCAGCTTTCGCAGGCCACGCTCGGCAAAGCGCAATGGATGCTGGAGACCATGGTGCTGCCCTGGCTCGGCAAGCGCCCGATCAAGGACATCACTGCGCAGGAGCTGCTGCTGGTCCTGCGGCGGGTGGAGGAGCGCGGCACGCTGGAGACGGCCCAGCGCCTCAAGCAGCGCTGCGGCCAGATTTTCCGCTACGCCATCGCCACCGGCCGCGCCGACCGTGATCCGGCCGCCGACCTGCGCGGCGCGATGAGAACGCCGCGGACGCGGCATCACGCCAGCATCACCGACCCCCGGGAGATCGGCGAACTGCTGCGCGCCATATACGGCCACCGCGGCTCGTTCGTCACCGCCTGCGCGCTCAAGCTGGCGCCGCTGTTTTTTGTGCGGCCGGGTGAGTTACGGAAGGCCGAGTGGACGGAGTTCGACCTGGACGCAGCCGAATGGCGCATCCCCGGCCACAAGATGAAGATGGGCGAGCAGCATATCGTGCCCGTGGCAAGCCAGGCCATGGCGATCCTGCGAGAGCTGCATCCACTGACCGGTGGCGGACGCTACGTGTTCCCCGGCGTTCGCACCCCACAGCGGCCGATGAGCGAAAACACGGTCAATGCCGCGCTGCGCCGGCTGGGGTACGCCAACGACCAAATGACCGGGCATGGCTTCCGCAGCCTGGCATCGACGCGACTGCACGAAATGGGCTGGCGAAGCGATGTGATTGAGCGGCAGCTCGCGCACGGCGAACGGAACAAGGTCAAGGCGGCGTACAACTTCGCCGAGTACCTGCCTGAGCGCCGGAAAATGATGCAGGCGTGGGCGGACTACCTGGATGCGCTTCGAGAGGGGCGAAAGATGGTTACGGAGGGATCAAAGAGGCCGCGTAACCAACTTCCGCTGGAGTATTCGCGGTAAAATTTATGGGGCACCCGGGGCGTGGGTATTATTCAACTTTAGCCACTGGCCGTGAACAAGCGGCAATCACAGGCTGGCAGCAACCACGCGCTGCCGCATGTAATGCCGGCTCGAAGAAGGGTAAAGCTTTCCGTAGTCAAACAAAGCGCGAATTCAATGGCCCTGCATCCCCACTTTCCTGCGTCACCCTATGCCGAGTTGCTACCAGATCAGCGCTGGTTTCCCGCTGCCGAGGAGCTGCGTAGCACCGCTTACGAAAAGCTGCTGCCCCCGCTGGTCGCAAAAATCCGACAGGAAATCCTCGCGTGGCGAAACCAAGGCTATGCTGGCGCATCGGCGACTTCGCGCGCCTTGCTCCGCTGGTGGTTTGAAACCGAGCATTTGGCCGAGCAAGCCGATGGTTCGTTGACCCCGTTTCGGTATTATTTCGCGCAGCGCGAAGCGGTCGAAACGGTCATCTGGCTGCACGATGTAAAGCGAGTCCGGGACAAGTTCGACTTGATGCGGTTCGACGCTTCCGGTGCCGTATCCGCCAGCATGTTCGCCGAGGAATGGCCCCGCTACGTGGTCAAGATGGCAACCGGCGCCGGCAAGACTAAGGTCTTGTCACTGCTCATCGCTTGGAGCTTCTTCCATAAATTGTATGAGCCGGACTCCACGCTTTCCCGCAACTTCCTGCTGATCGCTCCAAACATCATTGTGCTGGACCGATTGCGTTCGGACTTCGACGGGCTGCGCATCTTCTTCAACGATCCGATCCTGCCGGATAACGGATACGACGGGCAGAACTGGCGCGACGATTTCCAGGTCACTCTGCACATTCAGGACGATGTACGCGTAGTGCGTGAGACGGGCAATCTGTTTCTCACGAATATCCACCGCGTCTACCTGGGGGACGTAAAAGAACCCTCGATTGAAGATGACGATCTCAGCGACTACTTCCTCAGCCCGTTCGGCCCAAAACCGGCCGGCAAGACCACGGACAGCAACGCCGATTTGGGCGAGATAGTGCGCGAGATCGACGAACTGGCGGTGTTCAACGATGAGGCGCATCACATCCACGACGAAAGGCTGGCTTGGTTCAAATCCATACAGGACATACACCACCGCCTGTTACAGAAGGACTTGCGGCTCTCCCTGCAAGTGGACGTGACTGCGACGCCGCGCCACAACAACGGTGCAATTTTTGTCCAGACGGTCTCGGACTTTCCGCTGGTCGAAGCCATCCATCAGAACGTCGTCAAGCATCCGGTGCTGCCAGATGCCGCCAGCCGCGCACGGCTGTCCGAGCACAAGAGCGCGATTTTCAGCGAGCACTATGCCGACTACCTGCAACTCGGAATCGAGGAATGGCGTAAGTGCTATGTAGAGCACCAAGCGCTCGGCAAGAAAGCGGTGCTCTTCGTGATGGTAGACGACACCCGCAATTGCGATGAGGTCGGCCAATATCTGCCGAAAATCTGTCCCGAGCTGCAAGATGCCGTGCTGGTGATTCACACCAAGAACAACGGTGAGATTTCCGAATCGGCCTCCGGCAAAAAGAAGGAGGAGCTGGATCAGTTGAGAGAGGCGGCCAACGGTATCGACACCGGCAAGAGTCCCTACAAAGCTATTGTGTCAGTGCTAGTGCTCAAGGAAGGCTGGGGCGTGCGCAACGTCACGACCATCGTGGGCTTACGCGCCTACGCCGCCAAGAGCAACATCCTGCCAGAACAGACGCTCGGTCGCGGTCTGCGGCGCATGTATTTCGGAAGCGACGCGCCGGAGACTGTTTCCGTGATGGGGACCCCGGCGTTTATGGAATTCGTGGAGTCGATCCAGAGCGAGGGCGTCAGCTTCGAGCGCGTGCCTATGGGTGGCGGCGCGGAGCGCAAGGATTCCTTGATAGTCGAAGTCGATGCCCAGGACGAAGACAAAGACATCGAAGCGCTAGTGTCCTGAGTTAGAAGTTCGTTGACAAAAGCGTTTGATTGAAGCCAGGATGTCGTCGGCGGACTTTGTCCAAGCGAACGGTCGCGGATTTTTGTTGTAGGTCTCCAGGTAGTGGCGAATCGCCGTTTCCAGGGCCA
>JARLJS010000157.1 GCA_031291075.1 Nevskia sp.
ACCGGCCTGAATGTCGACGGCGGTATGGCGGAGTACATGGTCAGCGGTTGGGAGGCGCTGATCGCTGTACCGAAGGGAATGGCGGCGGACCAAGTCGGCCCGCTGCTGTGCGCCGGTACGACCACGTTCAACTCGCTGCGCAACATGAAGCTGACGCCGGGCGAGTGGGTCGCCGTCCAGGGTGTGGGCGGCCTCGGTCACCTCGCCGTCCAGTTCGCCGCCAAGATGGGGTACCGAGTCATCGTCCTGTCGACCTCGGCCGATAAGGAGAAGTTCGCACGACAACTCGGCGCGCAGGGATTCATCGACACCAGCACCGAGGAGATCGTACCGGCGCTGATGAAGCTGACCGCGGGTCAGGGTGTCCGGTGTGTGGTGGCGACCGCCGGATCGGGTAAGGCGATGTCGTCTGTGATTGAGGCGCTGGGTGTGGATGGCATCCTCCTCGCACTCGGTGCCGGCGCCGACCCGATCCAGGCGTGGTCCGGTCAACTCATACACAACAATCGTCGCATCCAAGGGTGGGCGTCCGGCGGTCCGAACGACGGTGAGGAGTGTCTCGAGTTCGCCCAGGCGTTCGGCGTCAAGGTCGAGGTCGAGCGATTCCCACTGGAGAAGGCCGGAGAGGCGTACGACAAGATGAACGCCAATCAACTCAGATACCGAGCCGTTCTCGTGCCGGAACACAAGCAGTAACCAGACCGCGCACCGCACGCCAGGGTCCGCCGCCGACCAAGCAGGAGCTCTCTGCCGCGGCTGCCTCCAGCTCGCGCATCCCAGAGGCAGCGCATATCCGCGCCGCCATCTCGCGCTCGTCGCCGCATCGTCTCCAGTTCTCATACCAGTCGCCCAATGAATTTGTCCATCTCCTGCCGCCTGGTCGCTCGCCGCGTTGTGCCTGCGCTCGCCTCTGTTGGCCGTGTGCCTGTTGGGCCAAGAAAGTGCCGCTGAAGAGAGCCGAATGGAGAAGGGCCGCCCGCCCGTGCCTGAGAGGCAGGAGCGAGAGCCACACCGCAGTACACCAGCCTCAGCCCGCCGCCATGTCCGCTCGTCTCTCGTGCCGCGTGGCTTCGGCGTGCGCGCGGGCACCCAAGATGGACTCCGCCTGCGCAGCTCGCAGCGCGGGCCTGCACCAACGACGACCAGCAGCACCACCAGTAGCAGTCGCCGCCGCCTCTTCGGGAGTCGCCACTCGTCGCCACGTGCACTCGTATGCCTATCGTCTGTCTGCAGGTGTACTCGCCTCGACCACTCCGGACACCGCCTCGCCATCATCATCCGCCGCCTCCTCCGCGGGCGGGTGTGGCACGCCGGGCTGCGCATGCGCCACCGCCGCCAACCACAAGGCCGACGCATCAGCAACACCACCAGCCGCACCAGCCAACGGCAGGAGTACGAGCGGTGGTGGCTGCGGCTCCGGCTGTGCGTGTGCCGCTGCCGCTGCCGCCGCCTCACCTGAGGCCATCGCCGCTGCTTCGGAGTCGACTCGCCTCCAGTCGGAGTTGTCCCGCCTCCAGAGTGAGGTCGCTCGCCTGTACCAGCTCGGCCAGTACGAGGACGCTCTGACCTCAGCCGAGTCGGCTCACGCCCTCGCTGTGCGTCTGTTCGGTACCGCCCCTCACCCGGCTCTCGGCTCGACGCTGAACAACTTGGCGCTGCTGCACCGCGTGCACCGGCAGGACTACCCGCGGGCGGCGGAGCTCTACGACCAGGCGAGAGAGATCTATCGGCAGTCGGTCGGCGAGCAGCACGCGTCCTACCTGACGTGCCTGAGCAACCTCGGACTGACGTGGCGGTCGATGGGACGACTCCAACAGGCGAGGGCGACCTTCCAACGGATCGTCGACCAACACCAGCAGCAGCAGGCGAACGCAGGCGCAAACAAGAACGGAGACGCTTCGTCTTCCGCAGCCGCCGCCTCTCCCTCTTCCGCTTCCACTTCTCTCCCTCTGGCCCAGTCCCAGCTGAACCTCGCCGGTGTCCTGCGCGAGATCGGCGGCGCGCCCGAGGTCGACGAGGCAATTCGACTCTTCCAGTCGGCGCTGCGCATCGTCCTGAGGAAGTACGGCGAGGAGCACCCGCTGGTGGCGACCATCCTGAACAACCTCGCGCTGACATACAAGTCCACAGGCGACTTCGCCTCCGCCCTGCCGCTCTACCATCGCGCCGTCGGCATTCGTTCGCGCAACCTGCCGCCGGCCCATCCGGATACGATCGTCGCACTCAACAACCTCGCCGAGTGCCTTCGGGCGATGGGCGAAGGCGACAAGGCGAAGGCCATCCAGCAGAAGATGATCGACATGGTCGACGCCAGCGAA
>JARLJS010000158.1 GCA_031291075.1 Nevskia sp.
GACCCTTGGCCGGTAGGGTGCGTCATGCGCCGCCCAGTCCACCGGCGCGCCGTCCCGCCACAGCCGTGCCAGCGCCTCCAGCAGTGCCGTCCATCCCACGGCTTGGGGGGCCTGCCCAGCCCGCGGGCGGGTGAGCCCGGGCAGCACGGCGATGGTCGGCACCGCCCCGCGCGCAAACCCGCTCAGCACCGGCTGCGCCCCCAGTTCCAGCAGATGCGTGCAGCCAAGCTCCGCCAACGTCCGCAGACCTGCCACAAACCGCACCGGCGCCCGCGCATGCGCCCGCCAATACGCACCGTCGTGCTGCGTCACCACCGACCCGTCCAGGTTGCCCACCACCGGCAGGCTCGGCGCATGATGCGGCGTGGCGTCGGCCGCAGCCTCAAGCCCATCCAGCATCGGCTCCAGCAGCCGCGAGTGGAACGCGTGCCGCAGCGCCAGTTTCTGCCCCAGCAGTTCCCCGCCGCTCAGCGCCGGGTCGGCCAGCAGCCGGTCGATCGCAGCCTCCGGACCCGCAACCGTCAGCGCCGTCGAGCTGTTAAAGCCCGCGATCTCCAGCGCGGGGTGATGCGACAGCAGCGTGCGCGTCGCCGCCTCCGGACCCAGCAGAGCCGCCATCGCACCGCCCTCGGGCAGCGCCTGCATCAGCCGCCCGCGGGCGGCGATCAGCCGCGCCCCGTCCTCCAGCGTCAGCACGCCCGCCAACTGCGCGGCGGCGTATTCCCCCACGCTGTGCCCGAGCACGGCCACCGGCTCGATGCCCCAGTTGCGGTAGAGCGCGCCCAGGCCCGCCGACACCGCATACAGCGCCGGTTGCGCGCAGTCGGTGCGGGCGAGCGCGGCAGCGTCGGCGAACAGCGCGGCGAGCGGGCGATCGAGGCCCATCACCGCGTCACACCGCTCCAGCACGGTTCGGAAGACCGGCGCAGTCTCGGCCAGGCCGGCTGCCATGCCGGCATAGGTCGAGCCCTGGCCGGTGCACAGGAACGCCACGCGCGGGCGACCGGCGGTGCTGCGGGGGGCGGTGGCCAGCGCGGCACGAGCCGAAGCAGCGTCCGGGGCGACCACGGTCAGGCGGTGGGCAAAGCGGGCGCGGCCAGTCGCGGCGGTGTGGCAGAGGGCTGCGAAGTCCACATCGGGGGCGGCCAGGGCCGCGGACCACGCCGCGGTCAGGGCGGCCAGCGCGGCGGGATCGCGCGCCGAGAGGGGGAGGACATGGGTGGGGCGGGGGTCTAGCGGGCTAGTGGGCAGCGACGTCTCCCCCTCCCCTCGGGGGAGGGGGAGAAGCGGCATGTGCTCCCTTGCCCGCTCCAGCACCACGTGCGCGTTGGTGCCGCTGAACCCGAACGAGCTAACGCCAATGCACCCAAGCGGCTGGGGGGTCAGCACGGTGGGCACCGCGATCGGCACGCCGCCCAGCGCGATATGCGGGTTCAGCCGGCGGAAATGCAGGCTCGCCGGCACCGCCTGGTGGCGCAGCATCAGCACCGCCTTGACCAGGCCCGCCACACCCGCCGCCGCCTCGGCATGGCCGATGTTGGTCTTTACCGATCCCACCAGCAGGTCGCGCGTGCGGCCGGCGAACACCGACGCCAGCGCGTGCATCTCGATCGGGTCGCCCAGCGCCGTGCCAGTGCCGTGCGCCTCCACGTAGTCAACCGCCTCCGGGGACACCCCGCCGTTGGCCAGCGCGGCGCGGATCACCGCTTCCTGCGACGGGCCGTTCGGCGCGGTCAGGCCGGCGCTGCGGCCGTCCTGGTTCACCGCCGAACCCCGGATCACCGCAAGCACCCGGTCGCCCGACGCCTCCGCTTCCGACAGCAGCTTCAGGACAAGCAC
>JARLJS010000159.1 GCA_031291075.1 Nevskia sp.
CGCTGCGTTGGCCCCGGATTTGCGGCCAGGTCAGCCCCGCCCGCACCCACCTCGCTGCGCTCGGGCACCGTGGCGGGGCTTCCAGGCGCGAGGAGCGTAGCGTACTGGGAGTACGTAAGCGACGAGCAACGCCGCCTGGCCGCAAATCCGGGGCCAACCCTTCGGGACGGGGGCTATTTTCGCGCATTGCCACGTCTCTCGCTCCTTATGTACTTCCAGTACACCGCGTCGCTCGTTCCTTGCACTGCGCGAAAATAGACCCCGTCGCAGCGTCAAAGTAATGGTCAACAGGCCCTAGCGCGTCCCCTCGAGGATCAGCTCCGCCACGCCTGTGGGATCGTCCCACATGGGCACATGGCCCCAGCCGCGCGGGCGCAGCCAGCGCGTGTGCTCCGGCAGCAGCTTGCGGTTCTGGCAGCGGCGCGTCAGCAGCCAGTCGCGGGTGCCGAAGGCCACCGTGAGGGGCACGGTGATGGAATGCGCGCCGGTGACGGTGCCCAGCGAGGCGAAGGTTTCGTCGAAGGCGGGGGCGGCGACGAAGTTGCGCGCCGCATGCACCGCCTCTTCCGCGGGCATGCGCCAGCTCGCGGCCGACATCGGCACCGCCAGCAGCATGGACCGCATCGGCGCCGCCCGCAGCAAGGCCTCGCTCAGCCGCGGTGCGCGGCGGATGGTCCGGCGCATCAGGTCGAAGCTCGCCTTCAGACCCGGTGGCGTCCGGCCGGTCCACAGGCCGCCCGGCGACAGTGCCACCACGCTGCGCGCCAGGCCTTGCCTGGCCGCTTCGATCGCCAGCATGCCGCCCATGGAATTGCCGGCGAAGTCGACCGGATCGGTGATGCCCAGGTAGCGCAAGGTGGCGCCAAGCGCCGCCACTAGGTTGTGCTGGTTCGGCGTGGTGCCGGCGGGCAGGGGAGCGCTGCGGCCGAAGCCGGCCACGTCGAAGGCCAGCACGCGGCGCTGTTTCGCCAGCAGCGGAACGACCGGCTTCCAGGCGGCGTGCGACATGCCGATGCCGTGCAGCAGCACCAGGGGCCGGCCGTGGCCGGCCTCGATGCGGTGCCAGTGGCTCAACGCAGCTCCGACGAGGTCTTGCCCAGCAGGCGCCGCGCCACGATCAGCAGCTGGATCTGCTGGGTGCCCTCGAAGATGTCGAGGATCTTGGCGTCGCGCGCCCACTTCTCCAGCAACTCGTTTTCGGTATAGCCCACGCTGCCGCACAGCTCCACGCACTTGAGCGCGATGTCGACGCAGGTACGGCCGGCCTTGGCCTTGGCCATCGAGGCCTGCAGCGAGTTGGGCTTGCGGTTGTCCGCCATCCAGGCCGCCTCCAGGGTCAGCAGCCGCGCCGCCTCGTAGTCCGCCTCCATCCGCAGGAACTCGGCGACGGCCGCGTGCTGCACCATGGCCGGCCGCGCATAGTCGATCTTCACGCCGGCGCGTTCGAGCTGCTTGCGCGTCTCGTCCAGGCAGGCGCGCGCCACGCCCACCGCCATGCCGGCGACCAACGGGCGGGTGTTGTCGAAGGTCTGCATGACACCGCCGAAGCCCTTCTCGACGTCGATCTTCGGATCGCCGAGCAGGTTTTCCTTCGGCACACGGCAGTTGACCAGCGCGAACTGCGCCGTGTCGGAGGCGCGGATGCCCAGCTTGTGCTCCAGCCGCATCAGCTCGAAGCCGGGGGTGCCCTTCTCGACCACGAAGGACTTGATGGCGGCGCGGCCGGCGGTGCGGTCCAGCGTGGCCCACACCACCACCAGCTCGGCGCGCTCCCCGGAGGTGACGAAGATCTTCTCGCCGTTCAGCACGTAGTGATCGCCGTCGCGCGTGGCGGTGGTGCGGATGGCGGCGGAATCTGAGCCGCAGCCGGGCTCGGTGATCGCCATCGCCGCCCAGCGGCCGTGGAAGCGCGCGAGCTGCTCCTCGTTGGCCACCGAGGCGATGGCGGAATTGCCCAGGCCTTGCCTCGGCATGGTCAGCAGCAGGCCGACGTCGCCCCAGCACAGTTCCATCACGCCCAGCACGGTGGACAGGTTGGTGCCGTTGCGGTTGGCGTCGCCGGTATCGGCCTTGGCGTCGCGGCGCACGCCGGCGGCGCCGGCACCACCGCCGTTGCCGCCGGCGGCGTTCATGCCGTCGAGCAGCGCGCCCAGCATGTCGAGCTCCTTCGGATAGGCGTGCTCGGCGCGGTCGTATTTGCGCGAGATCGGCCGGAAGATCTCGGCGGCGACCTGGCGGGCCTGGTTGACCAGGGGGACGAACTTCTTGGGGGTTTCCAGATTGATCATGATTTCGATTCGGGTCGCGTCAGCGTCACACCAGCACCACGCCTTCCATCACCGCCGCCGCGCGCAGGTCGCGGTACCAGCGCTCCACCGGGTGTTCCTTGACGAAGCCGTGGCCGCCGAGCAGTTGCACGCCGTCGTTGCCGATGGTCATGCCCTTGTCGACGCACAGGCGCCGCGCCAGGGCCGTTTCGCGCCCGAACGGGCGGCCGCGCTCGGCCAGGCTGGCGGCGCGCCAGGTCAGCAGGCGCATGCCCTCCAGCTCGATGGCCATGTTGGCAACGTTGAAGGCCACCGCCTGGCGGTGGCTGATCGGCTCGCCGAACGCCACGCGCTCGTTGACGTAGGGGATGACGTAGTCCAGCACCGCCTGCGCCGCGCCCACCGACAGCGCGCACCAGCCCAGCCGTGCCAGGTCCACGCACTCGGCATAAATTTCGGCGCGCGCCTCGCCCAGTAGCGCCGAGGCCGGCACCCGCACGTTGTGCAGCAGCAGCCGGCCGGTGGAGGCGCCGCGCAGGCCCATCGCCGGTTCGGCCTCGATCGCCAGGCCCTGGGTGGAGGATTCCACGATGAACAAGGCCGGGCCCTTGCCCTCCAGCTCCGCGGCGACGATGAACAGCTCGGCTTCCGCCGCACGCGGCACCAGCGACTTCAGGCCCTCCAGCACGTAACCGCCGCCGGCTGCATGGGCCCGGGTCTGCAGGGCGAAAGGATCGAACAGCGGCCGCGGCTCCAGGACGGCCAGCGCAGCGGCCGGTGCCTTGTCGCCGGCGAACGCGTAGAGGTACTTGGCCTGCTGCTGTTCGTCGCCCCACAGCACCAGGGCGGTGCTCACCGCCGACGGCGCCAGGCAGGCCACGGCCAGGCCAAGGTCGCCCTGCGCCAGGGCCTCCGCCACCAGGACGTTGGTGACGGCGGAACGCTCGGTGCCGACCCCGCCGAACTCCTCCGGCACGCCCATCAGTGCGATACCCAGCTCCGCGCTCTGCCGCAACAGCTCGGCGGGAGCGGCGCAGGCGTTGTCCGCGCCCGGGGCGGCGGTGCGCAGTTGCTCCAGCGCGAAGCTCATCACGCTGTCGCGCAGCATCTGCTGTTCCTCGGTCGGCGCCAGGTCGAACAGCTCCGGCTCGCCCGCGGACGACAGGCGTGCCGGCTTGAGCAGCTTGCGGGTGGCGACAAAGCCGCGGTTGAGGGCGGCGGCGGTGCGGAAGCCGGTGCGGGTGGCCTGGTAGAGCACCTTCTCGGAAGGTTTGCGCAGCCCCAGGCGGTCGACCAGCGGCATGCCGGCGAAGCGGTTGAGGACGCGCAGGCCGAGGCCCATCGCGTTATTGGCCATGCTCATGGACTTTGTGTTCTCCATGCGGAGTCGGGTCGTGTGATCGGGATGAAGGGATGGGGCGGCGGCTCTAGCCGCCGTGCTTTTTGGCGTGCCGCGCGGCTTTGCCCTTGATCAGGTCTTCGCGCGTCTGCTCGAGGAAGGTATCCACCATGCGGGTGAACTTGCCCTGGATGAAGGGCGGCGCCACCATGCGGTAGAGCAGGGGTATCGGCACGTCGCGCAACTCGCCCCAGACGCGGAAGCGCAGGTCGGTGTCGTCGCTGGACCGGGCGATGCGGAAGTAACCCGAGATGAGGGCGTTGCCCTGGCCCGGCACCGGATCCCAGCGCAGCTCGCCGTGGTCGGCATTGACGTGGAATTTGGCGCCGAACGAAACGTCGTGGGCGATGTTGGCGAGGCGCGAGCCTACCGTGCGCATCTCCAGGCGATAGGTGTTTTCGCCCAGCTTGACCAGCCGCTTCAGCTTGGGCATGCGCCCGATGGTGGCCTCGGGGTTGCTCAGCAGCGGCTGCAGCTTCTGGTACGGCAGGGGCACCACGATGCTTCGTTCGATTTCGATGTTGACCTTCATGGTCGGTCCTTGGGGTCTGCTCTCCGATGGCGCAGATTGGCAGCCGGGACCGCCGCTGACCATTGCCGCCTTGGCCTCAGGTCATGGCGGCATGGTCAATCGGCTCCGGCTTCGGTCGCGCGGAAAGATTGCGGGTGCAATGTTCCGGTACGGCCCTAGAGCCGTACTTCACCCTTTTGAATCTTCTGGAAAATCTCGGGCGTGATCGGGCGATAGCCGTTGTCGGCGTCGAGCAGGGCGTACAGCGGGTCGGCGACCTGCGACGGGTCGAAGGCTTCGCGCTTGAGATCGACCTTGCGGTACTTGAAGGTGCCGGTGGTCTCATGTTCGGGGCGCAGCCGCAGGAACAGCGGCACCGCGTAGGCCGGCAGCTGCCGGCGCAGGTGCTCGGCCAGGGCTGAGCCGTCCAGGTGCTCGCCGGCATAGCTCAGCGCCGCCATGCCGGCGCGGCCGTCGGCTCCGGGGACTGTCACGCCGTAGACCACCGCATGCTCGATGCCGGGAAACCGGTTGAGCGCGGCCTCGACCTCGGTGGTGGCGACGTTCTCGCCCTTCCAGCGGAAGGTGTCGCCGAGGCGGTCGACGAACTGGATGTGGCGCCAGCCCTGGTCACGCACCAGGTCGCCGGTGTTGAACCAGCAGTCACCTTTCTTGAACACATCGCGCAGCAGCTTGGCCTCGCTCGCCTTGCGGTCGGTATAGCCGTCGAACGGCGATTTCTCGCTGATCTCGGTGATCAGCAGGCCGGTGCCGCCGCGCTCCACCTTGCTCAGGAAGCCACCGCTGCCGCGCCGCGGCTGCTCCGCCTCGGCATCGAACTCGACGATGGCGAAGGACATCGGGCAGAAGCCGGCCGTGCGGGACAGGCCGAAGGCGTTGACGAAGGCCAGGTTGCTTTCGCTGGCGCCGTAGAACTCGTAGATCCTCTCGATGCCGAAGCGCTGCTGGAACTGTTCCCAGATTTCCGGGCGCAGACCGTTGCCGCAGATCAGACGCACCAGGTGGTCGCGGTCCTGCGGACTGGGGGGACGGTTGAGCAGGTAGCGCAACAGCTCGCCGATGTAGCAGAAGGCCGTGACGTCGTGACGGCGCACCTCGTCCCAGAAACGCGAGGCGCTGAACTTGCGCCCCAGCACCAGGGTGCAGCCGGCGCCCAGCACCGCGCCCCAGGACACCGTCAGCGCGTTGTTGTGGTAGAGCGGCAGGGGGCAATAGAACGCATCGTCCGGCTCCAGGCGCAACGCCAGCTGCCCGAGCCCCGCCATGCCGCGCAGCCAGCGGTAGTGGGTCATCACCGAAGCCTTGGGCAGGCCGGTGGTGCCGGAGGTGAAGATGAAGAAGCAGGGTTGCCGCGACAGCACCCTCTGCGTCTCCGGTGGATTGGCGGCGGATTGGCTGGCGGCGGCTGCCTGCAGGTCGAGGTAGCCGTCGGGCGCCATGCCGGGGCCGGTCCAGAAATACTGCCGGTCCGGGTCCGCATCGGGGTGATAGGGGGTGGATTGCAGAGTTTCCCGGCATTCGCCGCCCACCACCACCAGTTTCGGCGCGGTGAGCCTGATGCTGTGCGCCAGGACTTCGCCCTGCTGGTTGTGGTTGAGCATGGCGGCGACCGCGCCGAGCTTGACGGTGGCCGCCACGCAGGCCAGCACGTCCGGGCGGTTTTCCATCAGGATCGCCACGGTGTCGCCGCTGCCCACGCCGTTGGCGCGGAACACAGCCGCGATACGGTTGACCCAGCCGTTGAACTCGGCATAGGTCCAGCGCTGCTCGTCGAACACCAGGGCGGTGTGCGCCGGCGTGCGCTCCGCGACCCGCTCGAGCTGCAGCCCGATGGAGGCCGGCCGGTCCGGTGTCAGGCGCGCCAGGTTCCAGAGTCCCTTGCCGAGCGTCGGCGTTTGCGGCAGCAGGTGCAGCACGCCCCGCGCCAGGTCGCGCAGATGCACTTCGTCCTTGTGGGTCACCGCTTCGATACTCCAGGAAATATGGGTTGGCAGACCCTACAATTTGCGGTGCCCGGGCGATTGCGGCAAGTGGCCGTCTGACAGCCGGCGCCGTCCCCGCAGTCCCGGATGGCTAGAACGAATAGGCCAGGCTGAGGGAGATGTTATCGCGGTCGCGCATCAAGTTGTCCTGGCGTCCGCCGGTGTAGGCGTTGTATTCGATGTGTCCGCTGAGCTGCTGGGTGATGTCGATCTCGGTGGCGGCCCACAGCGAGGTGCGGCCGGCGATGAAGTTGGCGAACTGCAGCGGGTCGATGCCCTGGAAGTCATGCGACAGGATGATCTGCGGCTTGAAGCTCCAGCCGAAGATCAGGTCGTTGTATTCCATGCGCACGCCGGTGCGCAGGCCCCAGGCGAACGAAGTGACGTAGCCGTTGCTGTTGTAGGTGGGGTTGAGGGTGAGGCCGTCCACCCCCGGCGGCAGCCCGCCCGGCTGGCCGGTGCCGTCCTCGCCGGGGCTGCGGTGAGCGCCGATGTTGATGTCGCCGTACTGCTCCTGGTCCAGCGAGGGCAGGTTGAATACCTGGCAGAAGCCGAACTCCCCGATCAGGATCACCTGGTCGGCGCCGACGAAGTTGTTGTCCTTGGAGATGGCGCGCAGCGCGGTGAGGTCGAACTGGCCCACCTGCAGGCGGTCGTAGCCGCGCACGTACTGGTTGGGCTGGATCTCGGTGTGACGGTGGCCCTCGAGGTAGTCGGGCAGCACCACGTGCGCGGGAGGCACGCCGTAGGTGACGGTGCCCAGCGGCGGCTGGAAGGTGGGCAGCGTGAACTTGATCTCGTTGCGCGGAAACGCCGGCTGGGCGGCGGCGAAGAACAGGTCGGTGAGGTTGACCTGCACCGGCATGTTCGGGCGGAAGGAGTATTCGCCGGCCAGCGACCAGCCGAGCACGGTGGTGTTGAAGCTCAGGCCGTACATCTGGATGTTGGCCGGATATTCGATGGCCGGCAGCACGGTGTCCGCCGGCATCAGCTCCAGGCCAGGACCGGGGGAGCCGGCCAGGATGTTGACGATGCCGTCGGCCAGGCCGCGCACGATGGCGCTCTGGTCGAGCAGCTGGCCGAACGCGGCGACATTGGGTGCCTGCACCAGGTTGGCCAGGTCCTGGATCGGCTGCTGCCGCAGGGTGCCGGTGCCGCCCTTGCAGGCTCGCAGCAGCGTCAGCACGGTGCCGACGCCGGTGCCGCTGACGTTGCGGGCGCAGGATTCGTTGGCGGCGTAAAGGCTGATGTACGGCGCCCGGCTGTGGTAATTCATGAAATAGGCGCCGAGTTCGGTGCCGTCGTTGAGCCAGTCCGCCAGGTAGCTCAGGCGCACGCCGTACTGTCCCCCATCCGGCGGCATCAGTGTCGGACCGATCCTGAGGGTACGGGTGGAGCCGGACAGCGTGCTCAGGACGCCGTTGCTCAGGCCCGGGTTCACCTTGTACTGGCGGTTGGGGTCTTCCGACCACTGGCCGAAGCTGAGGTTGACGTAGTTCTGGTAGCCGGAAAGCAGGTTGTTGACCGAGTAGAAGCTGCCCACCGCGTCGGCGATGTCCGGCTTGAAGCCGAACTGGTAGAAGCCTTCCACCGTGGCGTGCTCGACCGGGTCGAACGACAGGTCGATCATCGGCACCGGCTGGAACACTTCGCCGATCTCGCTGCCCGGCATGTGCAGGATGGCGGCGTTGGGCGGGTTGATCTCGTTGATGCTGTTGAAAGCGACCAGGGTGCTTTCGCCCCAGTGCACGGTTTGTTCGCCGGCGGTGATGGTGCCGTTGTGGCCGTACACCTCGAAGCTGTACTGGGCATAGGCGTCGAGCAGCTCGGCGCCACGGGCGTACAGGTTGTTGTTGGCCTTGTTGCGCGGCGTGTGCGCCGGCTGGTACATCGTGTTGGGGTGGGTCTCCTCGAAATCGGCGTTGACCGGGTCGTAGTAGCCGACGCCGCGGGCGCGCAGCAGCCAGTTGTTCCAGGTCAGCGTCCAGTCCGAGTCGAACAGGTTGGTGGCGGCGGTGATGTCGTACTGCTTGTAGTTGAGGTCACCCTGGCCGTAGAGATCGACGTAGGCACCCTTGGCGTTGACCAGGCGCTGGTTGGGGCGCGGATCACCGGTGAGGGACAGGCAGTCGTCCGGCGCGCACAGGTTCTGCTGCCCCGGCACGTTGAGCTTGTAGGTGAGATTGTTGTCGATCGGCTCCAGGCGCATCTGCACGCCGGTGCTGAAGCGGTTCTTCATCACCAGCGTCGCACCGTCTTCCAGGTCGTAGCTAAGCGCCACCGCCTTCCCGCTGGCCAGGCTTAGCGCGACCACGCCCCATACCGGCAATTTGCGCACGGACACCCCTCCTGATTTTTCTGATTATTCCGTCCCTTGCGGGTTACGGACATCAATCTAGTTATGTACCGGGTGAAGCTAGCAGCCCGGTGTTTTCTATCACATTGACCCTGAGGACATCATGCGGCGTCGCTCCGGCTAGTTCGACCACCAGGATTTACCAGGGAACCTCTGAATACTTCCCTAGGCCGCCGACTGGCTGGCGCCCTTCTGCAACAGGCCGAGCAGCCGGTTGCGCCGGTCCATCCGCAGCGAGTCGGCCAGCTCGGCGAGGGTTGCGGACCAGGCGGGGTCGGAGCCGACGCTTTCGACCAGCCCGCCCAGTGCGGCGTCGTCCAGGGCGTCCAGCAGGTCCGCCAGGCGCTGCTTGCCGGCGGGGTTCATCAGCGCGGTCAGGGGCAGCAGATCGGGCCATAGCCGGTTGCGGGCCGCCGCCTGCAGGATTGCGCTCAGCGAGGAGTCGCTGAGCGATTCGACCAGGCCGGCCACCCGCTTGCGGGCGGCCTGTCCCATCAGGCCGATCAGGGGCAGCAGGTCGTCCCAGTGCTGCCCCTGATCTGCAACGCGCAGGATCTCGGCCAGCGCCGGGTCGCTGAGGGACTCGGCCAGGTGGGCCATGCGCTGTCTGCCGGCCGCGTCCATGGTGCCGATCACCGGCAGCAGGTCGCTCCACAGGCGGGCGTCCTCGGCCGCGCGCAGCACCGCGCCGAGCGCCGGCTCGCTGAGCGAACCCACCAAGGCGCCCAGACGTTGCCGGGCCGGACGCTCCATCCCGCCGATCAGGGGCAGCAGGTCGTTCCACAGACCACGCTGGCCGGCCGCCTGCACGATACCGGCCAGGCCACCCTCGCTGAGCGATTCCACCAGCCCCGCCACGCGCTGCCGGGCGGCGGCGTCCATGCGTCCGATCAGGGGGAGCAGGTCGTTCCACAGCGCGTGCTGCTCGGCGATCCGCACGATCTCCGCCAGGGCGGTGCCGCTGAGCGAAGCGACCAGCCCGCTGAGCCGTTCCTTCGCGGCGGGCTCCATCAGCCCGAGCAGCGGGAGCAGTTTGTGCCACAGCCTGCCTCGTTCGGCCGCCTGCAGTACGCCGGCCAGGGCGGTATCGCTGAGCGATTCCACCAGTCCGGCGATCCGCTTGCGGGCGCCCGGCACCATGCGGCCGATGAGGGGTAGCAGGTCGCTCCACAAGCTGCCTTGCTCGGCCGCCTGCACCACGCCGGCGAGGGCGGCATCGCTGAGCGACTCGACCAGGCCGGTGACGCGCTGCCTGGCGGCGGGTTCCATCAGCTCGATCAGTGGCAGCAGATCGCTCCACAAGCTGCCCTGCTCGGCCGCCCGCAGTACGCCGGCCAGGGCGGCATCGCTGAGCGACTCGACCAGGCCGGCCAGACGCTGCCGCGCGGCCGGGTCCATGCGGCCGATGAGGGGTAGCAGGTCGCTCCACAAGCTGCCTTGCTCGGCCGCCTGCACCACGCCGGCGAGGGCTGTGTCGCTGAGCGATTCGACCAGGCCGGTGAGGCGTTGCCTGGCGGCGGGTTCCATCTGGCCGATCAGGGGCAGCAGGTCGTTCCACAAGCGGCCCTGTTCGGCCGCCTGCACGACGCCGGCGAGAGCGGTGTCGCTGAGCGACTCGACCAAGCCGGCCAGGCGCTGCCGCGCGGCCGGGTCCATGCGGCCGATCAGGGGCAGCAGATCGCTCCACAATCCGCGCTGCTCCGTCGCCTGCACGATGCCGGCCAGCGCGGTATCGCTGAGCAGGCTCACCAGTCCGGTCACGCGCTGTTTGGCGGCAGCTTCCATCAAGCCGATCAGGGGCAGCAGATCGGGCCACAGGCTGTTGTCCTCGGCGGACCTGAGGATGCCCTGCAGCGCCTCGTCGCTGAGCGTCTCCACGAAGTGCGTGAGGCGCCGCTTGCCGGCGGTTTCCATCAGGCCGATCACCGGCAGGATCTCGTCCCACAGGTCGCAGTTCTGCGAGGAGACGATCATCTGCCTGACCGCGTCGTCCGGCAGCGCGGCGGCGATATTGGCCATCTTGCGCTGCCAGCCCAGGTCCACCTGGTTCATCAGAGACAGCGCCTCCGGCCATAGCTCGTCGCCCATCTGGGCGGCGGCGGCCACCAGGTGGCGCAGCCGTTGTTCCGGCAGCACCGCCACGATCTCGTTCAGGCGGGACGGGTCCTCGACGAAGAAGGCAATGCGCAACAGCGTCTCGTCGTCTTTCTCGGCCTCCAGCACCGCGCGGATCGATTTGAGCGGCACGCTGTTGACGAAGCGCCCCATCACGATGAATTCCTTGCGCCCGGACAACTCTGCGGCTACTCGCACGACCTCCTCGACCGGCGTGGCGGCGATCAGCTCGGTGGTCTGCCGCGGATCGAGCAGCACGCACACGTCGGCAAGAAACGGGGTGGGCAGGCGGCGTGTGATGTCCACCGCGCGCTCCACGTTCATCTGCCCGGCGACGCGCGCGCACAGCAGCGGGCCGAACACCTTCTCGGCAATGCGGGCGATCAGGGCTGCCGGCAGCAGACGGCTGGCCGAGGCCAGGTTGTGCAGCATCTTGCGATCGCCGTCGAACAGGCTCGCGGTGGCCTGCTCGCGGAGGGCGCGGATGGCCAGGGCGTCAACGTGGGACAGGAATTCCAGCTGCTCGGGCGGCGTGCCGAGCAGGCGTGCCAGCTTCATGATTTCGGCGCGGCGGGCGAGGTGGCTCATTGCGGGTCCATCCGGTTCAACTGTAGAAGATCTTGCGCACGGCGCCGCGCAGCAGCGCCGGCACGTGATGCAGTGCGCCTTCCATGGCCTGTTCGATCTGTTGACGCTGCAGGCGCCTGGCTTCGCCCAGGGCGGCGGTGAGCCGGTCGAGTTCCTGCGCGCCCAGCGCCGCGATCGGCCGTGGCGGCTCCGCGCCGAGCTCCTTGACCAGAGCCCGCAGGCTAGTATCGTTCATCGATGTCGATTCCCCAGGGAATGTCCCCAAATGCCCGTTGCGTACGGGCGTTTTAGCATGGTGCGGCAGGCGGCGAGGGGCCAATGGGCCTCGCTCGAATCACCGGCCGGCTTGCGGGAACTTGCTGGTGATGATGGAAAAGCGTCATTGGCTGTGAAACTTCGTGCGTGTGTCCATACGGCATATCCACCGCGCGACGACGCCTGTTACAGTGCAGAAAATCACGCGTGGAACCGCGTTGCGCGGCGTTCCAGGTGACAACGATGCGGCGGCAGCTGCGCGGCCGGGGCCCGGATGTCCAGGGCAGCGGCATCCGCCCGACACAAGGAGGAGTACGACATGGCTGCCTGCACGCGGGCGAAGGGGAATTGGGGGGCGGCGGCGTTGCTGCTGTCGCTGTTGGCGGGCGCAGGTCCGGCCCAGGCGATCGATACGATGGTCCCCCGGCCGGCGGAACCCGCGCCCAAGGCGGCGCACTCGATCCTGCTCGACCTCGCTTTCACCGGCCAGCGTTACGTCAGCGTTGGACAGCGTGGGGATATCCTGGTTTCGGATGACGCGCGCGAGTGGAAGCAGGTGCCGGGGCCGGTGCGGCAGATGCTGAACCGCGTGCGCTTCGTCGACCAGCAATACGGCTGGGCGGTGGGCTACGACGGCGTGATCCTGAATACGCGCGACGGCGGCCTCACCTGGATCCTGCAGAACTTCGACCCGAAGGCCGGCCTGCCGTTCTTCGACGTGGCGTTCCTCGACCGCAGCCATGGTATCGCCGTGGGCGCGCGCGGGCTGCTCAAGCACAGCGACGACGGCGGCGCCAGCTGGCAGGACATCAATGCCGACTTCGTCTCCCTGGGCCTGAATCTCTATTCCATCTGCCGTCTCAAGGACGGCACCCTGCTGATCACCGGCGAGCGCGGCATGCTGGCCCGCTCCGTCGACGGCGGCGCCACCTGGTCGATGCTGCAGTCGCCGTACGCCGGCTCGCTGTTCGGGGCGGTGCCGGACGGCGAGGCGGGGGCCGTGGTGTTCGGCATGCGCGGCAAGATCTATCGGGTCGAGCACGTTGCCACCGTCCCGACCGAGGATCCGAAGCACTGGGACGAGATGTCGTCGCAGGCCCTCACCGGCGCCGAGCGGCCTTCCGAGTCGGCGGCGGTGATCAGCGTACCCGGCTGGACGCCGCTGAACTGCCCGGTCAAGCAGGGCCTGTTCGGCGGCGTGCGCACCGCCGGCGGCGGTATCGTGCTGGTGGGTGCCGACGGCACCGTGGTGACGGCGGCGGCCGGCGCGACGGAGTTCACCCTGCAGAGCAATCCAAGCAACGTGCCGTTCGCGGCGGTGCTGCCGCAGAAGGACGGTTTGCTGGTGGTGGGACGTAATGGCGTACAGCATCTGCAGTGGAGCGCGGTTCCATGAGCAATACCCAGGGGCAGGCCCTTACGTTCACGCAGAAGATCCTGCGGTTCGTCGAGCCCATCATCTTCGGCCGGCGCCGGCTGATGCTGGTCGTGCTCGGCCTGATCACGCTGTTCTTCGGCGTGGAGGCGATGCAGGCGCAGATCGACGCCGGCTGGCTCAAGATGGTGCCGCTGAGCCATCCCTACATGCAGGTGTTCCGCAAGTACTACAAGGACTTCGGCAGCGCCAACACGGTGCTGATCGAGCTGCACCAAAAACAGGGCGACATCTACAACGAAAAGTTCCTCAACGCCTTGGAGAAGGTCACCGACGACGTGTTCCTGATGCCGGGCGTGGACCGCTCGCACGTGCTGTCGCTGTTCACACCCAACGTCTACTATCTCGAGGTCACCGAGGACGGCCTGGCCGGCTCCAACGTGATCCCGGCGAACTACCAGCCCAGCCCGGAGATGTTCGCCAAGGTACGCTCGAACGTGGCCAAGGCCAGCGTGATCGGCCGCCTGGTATCCAAGGATGAGAAGGGCGCGATGGTGGTCGCCGAGCTGCTCGACGACGTCGACGCCAACAGCGCCCAGCCGACGTTGAAGGACTTCGTCGAGAAGGGCCACCGTATCAACGCCATCCTGACCAGCCCCGAGCACAAGGGCCTGCGCGAAGTGGCTGGCCAGGTGTGGGACGTGGTGCGGGAGCCGCCCTCGGCCGGGGGCAAGCTGTCCTACCAGGCGGTGGCGCAGCGGCTGGAGCAGATCCGCCACACCTACGAGACCGACAACATCGAGATCCACATCGTCGGCTTCGCCAAGGTGGTGGGCGACCTGTCCGATGCCGCGCTGGAGGTGGTGGGCTTCTTCTTCGTCGCCCTCATCCTCACCAGCCTGCTGCTGTGGCTGTACGTCGGCTCTTTGCGGCTGGCCATGCTGCCGATGGGTTGCGCCATCGTCTGCATCATCTGGGAATTCGGCGCGCTGCGCGCGGCCGGCTTCGGCCTCGACCCGTTCGCCATGCTGGTGCCGTTCCTGGTGCTGGCGGTGAGCGTCAGCCACGGCGTGCAGTACGTCAATTCCTGGGCCGACGAGGTGGCCAAGGGCGAAAGCAGCTACAACGCCTCGCTCTACACCTTCCGCGCGCTCGCCATCGCCGGCACCATCGCCATCCTGGCCGACGTGGCGGGCGTGGCCACCATCTACCTGATCCCGATCGAGATCATCCGCGAGATGTCGCTCAACGCGGTGTTCGGCATGCTGGCGATCATCATCACCAACAAGGTGCTGATGCCGATCTGGCTGTCATACGTCAAGCTCGGCGACGTCGAGGGCTTCAAGCGCGCCCAGGCCAAGCGCGAGGCCTTTGGCGACACCTTGTGGCGGCGCCTGGCCAAGGTGACGCACCCGAAGCCGGCCCTGACCGTGCTGGTAATCTCCGGCGCGCTGCTGGGCTGGGCGGTGTGGATGTATCCCAAGCTGCAGATCGGCGACGTCCAGGCCGGCGTGCCGGAGCTGCGTCCCAACTCGCGCCTGAACCAGGACGCGCGCGTGATCTCCGACAATTACGCCATCGGCATCGACATGTTCAAGGTCATCGCCGAAGGCAAGCCCGACGGCTGCGTCGACTACGACGAGATGGCCGAGATCGACCATTTCTCCTGGCGCATGGAAAACACCGCCGGTGTGCAGGGCGTGATGTCGCTGCTGACCTACGCCAAGGTGGCCAACAGCGGCCTCAACGAGATGCGCCTCAACGCCGAGGTGGTGCCGCGCAATCCGCATTCGCTGGTGGCGGCCACCTCGCTGCTGCCGCCCAACAAGGATTTCGCCAACACGGACTGCAGCGCGCTGCCGGTGTTCATCTTCACCCAGGACCACCGCGCCCAGACCATCGCCCACATCGTCGACGAGGTGAAGCGCTTCAACGCTCAGAACAAGGCCGATGGCGGCGAGGTCAACTTCGCCCTGGCCAGTGGCAACGTCGGCGTGATGGCGGCGTCCAACGAGGTGGTGAAGGCGCAGGAATACCGCGTGGTGCTGTGGGTCTACGCGGTGATCATCGTGTTCCTGTTCCTGTCCTATCGCACGCTGTCGGGTGTCTTGTGCGTGATCCTGCCGCTGGGCCTGGTGTCCGCGCTCGGCTACGCCTTCATGATCCTGCTCGGCATCGGCATGAAGGTGTCGACCCTGCCGGTGGTGTCGCTGGCGGTCGGTATCGGCGTGGACTACGGCATCTACATCTACAGCATGCTGTCCGACGGTATCCGCCGCGGCCTGTCGATCGAAGAGGCGTACTACCAGACCCTGCGCCGCACCGGCAAGGCGGTGATCTTCATCGGCGTCGCCCTCGGCAGTACCGTCAGCACCTGGCTGTTCTCCAAGATCCAGTTCCAGGCCGACATGGGCGTGCTGCTGGTGTTCCTGTTCACCGCCAACATGTTCGGCGCGATCATCGTGCTGCCGGCGTTCGCGCACTACCTGGCGGACGAGGAGAAGAAGCACGCGGGCAAGCCTACGCTGATCGGGCACTGAGAGAGGGGCAGCCGACCCGGACGCTGTCGTCCTGGTCCGATCCGCAGTAGTATGCATACTCCCGGCGTGCGGCCGGCATGGTGTCGTGCCGATGCCCGGGCGCGATGGTCCGTGTGTGCATGATCTGGCGAGCTTCGCAAGTGGCGGTTGAAGCCCCCTTGGGGGTCGGAGACATCGTCAGGCGTTACCGGTTGCGGGCGGTCGGCGTCATGCAGATCGCCTTCCTGCTCGGCGCAGCCACCGGCTGCCTGTTCTTCCTCGGCGATCCGGCCGTGTTGCGGATCACCGCCTTCGCCATGCTCTGCAGCACGGCTTCCCTGTTGCTTTCACGGCGCGGTCGCCTGTCGCTGGCGACTTTGTTGCTGGCCGTGCAGTTGTTGTACCTGCCGCCCCTGCTGGCGCTTCACGAAACCGGCATGTACGACGCGGCCATGTACCTGATGCCGGTGACGATGATGATGGTGGCGCTCACCGAGCGGCCGCGCTTCGTGTGGAGCTTCAACGCGGCCGTGTTCGCCAGCGCCTGTTTCGTCTTCTACGCCACGGTGCATGGGCTCAACGGGCAACGGCTGTCCGCCGATCCACCGCTGCATTTTGGCCCGGACGGCTTCACCATCCTGATCATCATGGCGCTGTGTGTCTTCGTGACCGGCTATCTGTCGCAGATCATGCAGCGACTGCTGGATCGCGTGGTCGCGGACCAGGCCCAGCTCGAGCAGCGGGTGAGCGCGCGCACGGTCGAATTGAGCGAGGCGCTGGAACGCTTGAGGACGACCCAGGAGCAGCTCGTGCAGTCGGAAAAGCTGGCTTCTCTCGGCACGCTGGTGGCGGGCCTGGCGCACGAGATCAACACCCCGATCGGCGTCGGCGTCACCGCCGCCTCGCATCTGCAGGAATCGGCCGGGCGCCTGGCCTCGGCGCAGACGGCGGGAACGCTCACGCGTACGCAACTCGCCCAGTTCACCACCGACTGCGAAGCCGGCTCGAAGATCCTGGTCAACAACCTGCAACGCGCAGCCGGGCTGGTGCAGAGCTTCAAGCAAGTGGCGGCGGACCAGGCCAGTGACGAACGCCGCACCATCGCGCTGAAATCGTATCTGCAGGATGTGCTGCAATCGCTGCAGCCCCAGCTCAACAAGACACCTCATGCGGTCCAGCTCGACTGCGAGGAGGACCTGCAGATCGACACCGTGCCGGGCGCGCTGTCGCAGGTGGTGACCAACCTCCTGTTGAACAGCCTGCTGCACGCCTATGAACCCGGGCAGCGGGGTGCCATCCGCATTTCAGTGCGGAAGGGGGACGACTGGGTGCACCTGAGCTATGCCGACGACGGCCGGGGTATCCCGCCGGAGCATCTGGGCCGCATCTTCGAGCCGTTCTTCACTACCCGGCGTGGCCAGGGCGGCACCGGCCTGGGGCTGCACATCGTCTACAACCTGGTGCACGCGCTCCTGCGCGGAACGATCGTGGTCGGCAGCACGGGTGGCAAGGGCACCGTGTTCGACATCCGCCTGCCGCTGCGCCTGCCGGAGCCTGATCAGGCGCCCGCTGGTCCGGCGTGAAGCGATTGCCGTGCACCCCATAAAAAAACGGCGGAGCCGAAGCTCCGCCGTCCGGTCCGGCAACAGCCGGAATCGTCAGTGGTTCTGCCCCAAGCGGCGCAGGTTGGCCGGGTCGAAGTGGCTGTCCTCGAACGTGATGTTGAAGTCCAGGATCTGCGCCTCGTTGGTCAGGGTGGTGGCGAAATAACGCTTGCTCTGCAGGTCGTAGATCAGCTCCGGCAGCGCGCTCACCGTCGGGATGAACGGCGCCGTGAGCAGGTGGCCCTCCTGCACTTTCCACAGCTGGTCGCGGTTGTCGTAGTTCTCCACCACCGCGATTGCCCAGCTGTCCTCGTCGATGTAGAACACGCGCTTCTTGAAGACGTGGCGCACGTTGGGCTTGAGGTCGGCTTCCACCACCCACACCCGGTGCAGTTCGTAGCGGCTGTTCTTCTGGTTGATGTGGAACGGCGTCAGCAGGGTCTTGTAGGTGAACGCCGGGCCGTTGATGAGGAAGGAGTTGTAGGGGATCAGCAGGTCCTTCTTGCCCAGCAGCTTCCAGTCGTAGCGGTCCAGGGCGCCGTTGAACATGTCCACCTGGTCGGTGAGCTGCTCGCCGTCGGTGCCCGGATAGGGGTTATCGTAGCCCACGTCGGGAGCGCGGTTGACGCGGCCCAGGCCTGGGTCGTAGATCCAGGCGGCACGGTTGCCGATGAAGGGCTCGTGGGCCAGGATGATCTCGCCGGCCACGCGCGGCGGCGACAGTACCTGCGACAGGTAGAAGGCGAAGATCTTGTTGCCCGGCGCCGGCGGCTCCCTCAGGTTGGCGTACTTGAACTTCACGTCTTCCTGCAGCTTGGTGATGACGAAGCTGCCGTCCGGCTTGACGATGGCCTGGTCGTTGTAGCGGCGCGCGGCCGAGCCGCGGAAGCGCAGCTTGTGGTTCCACATCACTTCGGCGCCGTTCTTGGGGATCGGGAAGGGGAAGCCCAGCTTGGCGTCGAGCACGTTGTCGGTGCCTTCCAGGTGCGCGGCGGTGGCGTTCTTCACCGTGGCCTCGTTCACCGCGTCGGGAAAGAAGGCCGTGCGGATCGACGGATACACCACCATCTTGTAGTCCGGGTAGGCCTTGAACAGCGCCTGGTGGCCCTGGCTGAGCTTGTCGGCGTACTGCGCCATGTTCGCCGGGGTGATGGTGTACAGCGGCTGGTCGGCATTGTTGAGCTTGCCCAGGACCTGCGACAGCTGCTGCTTGAACAGGGCGAGCAGGGCGTTGATTTGTTCCTCGCTGGCCTTTTCCGGATCGGTGTTCAGGTTCTCATGACCGACCAGCACGAAGGTCTTGCGCAGGTCGTTGAGCCTTTGCTTGTAGTCCGGAGAGAGTTCGGTGTAGTACTTCTTCCAGTTCGCCACCACGTCTTTCTGCGCCGCTTCCAGCCGGCCACGGATGTCCTTGGGTTCGCCGGCGACGCCGTCGTCGAGCATCTTGCGCAGTTCCGGCGGGCCGTTCTTCTGGAAGTCCTTGTACTGGTCCCACAGGTCCACCAGCACCTGGCGCGAGATATTCCTCGGCGTGAGCTTGGTGCCCTTGTATAAGACCGGCAGGTCGACGTCGAAATTGGTCGAGCCGGTGTACTCGGGGATGGTGCCGTCGGCATTGCCGGCGCGGGTGGAGCCGACGTAGGTGAGATCCTTGCCCAGGCGCGCGGCCTCGTCGGCGGAAACCCCGGCCCAGGCCGAAGCCGTGGCGCAGAGGAAGGAAAAGGCGAAAACCGCCCTGACGCGGGTGTGCAGCATAATGATCGATCTCCTCGATACCCTAACCTAGGGATTCTTCTTCGTGGCCGGCGGTCGGCAGCGCGAAGCGATCCCCTCGCCGCCACGCCTGTCGGGTCCATAGCTCCAGCACCGCGACACAGGCCACTGGCCGAGCAATGATCATAGTCACTCGTCGCGCCTGCGTCATGGCCGGCCATCTTCGGAGCGGTGTCCCTGCGGTCACTCCGGGGCGTGCGCCGCGGCGGTGGTCAAAAAGCATGCAGCAAGGCCGCGGACCAGCCGCTATAATGCGGGCATCGGGGCGTAGCGCAGCCTGGTAGCGCACCTGCCTGGGGGGCAGG
The DNA here is from genome assembly GCA_031291075.1 of Nevskia sp. Lineage (GTDB taxonomy): Bacteria > Pseudomonadota > Gammaproteobacteria > Nevskiales > Nevskiaceae > Nevskia. The sequence goes on from JARLJS010000159.1 coordinate 19,071, forward strand.
TGGTCGCAGGTTCAAATCCTGTCGCCCCGACCAATCAAATCAATAGGTTGCTGAGGCTCTCTGGGATAGGCAACTGCTGGTTTCGGGGCCGGGGTAACAGCCGGCACTCGGCAGCTGCCGCGACAGCGCTCGCAGCTCGCTTTCGGTCAGATAGCGATCACGCTCGTGTTCCTGGCCGCCGACTTCCTTGCGGGTCAGGCCGAACGTCGGATCGCCGGAGACAATTTCGCGGATCGCTGCGAATCGGAACATCTGCCGCAGGTACTGCAGCAGCTGGTTAGCATACCGTCTGGCTCCGCGATCCTTGACCGCGTCGAGCACGTGCATGACATGCCGGCGAGTGATTTCGTCGGCGTACAGTCCGCCAATACCTGGCAGCACATCCTTTTCGAAGGCGCGGCGGATTTCGGCGCCCCGATCCTTGCGCTTGCTGGCTTCCTTGCTGTGCCACAGCTCGAACAATCCCAGCAAAGTGAGGCGGGCGGCCTGGGCCGCCGCCGCGGCCTTCGCAGACGCTTCGGTAGCGTCGCGGGCCGCGATGGGGTCGATGCGGTCGGCGATGCTGCTGCGCGCCTCCGTGGCTTTCTGGCGGGCACGTTCCAACGATACATCCGGGTAAGGGCCTACACCCATCTTGCGGCGCCGTCCGTTCAGCGAGTAGATGAACAGCCAGTCTTTACCGCTAGGTCGCACACGCAAATACAGACCGTCGCCGTCGGTTAAGAGCTGTTCTTTGCCATGGACGCGCGTCGTTCGGCATTTGATATCGGAGAGGAGTTTGGACCGCATCTGTTCCCCCGGATGGAGCCGCAGCGACCACCTATCATCGCGACCACCTGCCAGTTGCACGGGTGTTACCCTGAAAGTCCAGGGTAACAGTTGGGGGAACAGTTTAGGTTGGCTGTCCTCGGACGGCAACGGACGTGCTCGGATAAACAAGTTAATAGAAACAATATATTATGAATTGTGCTGGACGAGTACGGACCGCTTCGGATGACATCTGCATTATCTGGGGGGCAGGTGGTCGCAGGTTCAAATCCTGTCGCCCCGGCCAATTAAATCAATAGCTTGAAGGAACGCCTTCGGCTGTCTGCGACCCGTCACGGCGCAGGCGCGGGCGGTGCAGACCGCTCCTGTTTCTCCATAAAAGCCGCAGCGCTGCCGCCGCGGGCCGTCCGGGACTAGAATGAGGGTGGACGGCGGAGGATAGTTCATGGATGAGTTCCCGGAGCAGGGCACCCACATCGCAGCCGAGGCGATGGAGGAACTCGAGCAGTCGATCGGCGCCGATGGCGCCGCGGAGGTGATCGAGGCTTACATCGAGTGGGCCGTCGCCATCGCCGGCCGTGCGATCCCGGATGCCGAGGCGCTCGGCCGCGCCGCCCATGCCCTGCGTTCCTCCGCCAGGATGCTGGGTCTGCGCAGCTTGGCCGATTTCTGCGAGGAGATCGACGCCGCGCTGAAGCGGGGAGACGCGGTCGACGTGGCCGCGGGCGTCGTGCACATCCGCGCCCTGGTGGCGGAAGCTTTGCCGTTCCTCAGGAGCAATCTGGCGCGGCTGCAGCCCGCGGTTCCGAGCGGCGGGGCCGCGACGGCGGAACAATGACCGATACCGCGCCGCGGATTTTCGTCGTCGACGACGATCCGGCCCAGCGTCAGTGCTTCTGCCTGCAGTTGCGCGTGCTCGGTTATGCGTATCAGGGTTTCGCCGACGGCATGGCCTATCTGGAAACGCTGAGGCGGAGCCGGCCGGACTGCGTGCTGATGGACCTGCACCTGGACGGCATGGGGTGTCCGCAGATCATGGCAGCCGCGCGCGCCATGGGCATGGACGCGCCGGTGATCGCGATCACCGGCGACGTCTTCGATTCCCCCGACGCCATGCGGGCACGCGCCGCCGGCGTGGTCGAAGTGCTGACCAAGCCGGTGCGCAAGTCCGAACTGCATTCCGCCATCGAGCGGCATCTGGCCTGCGCGGCCGCGGCGGGCTGACTGGATCCGTCGCCCCGGTCAGCGGAAGCCGATCGAGAAGTCGTGTCCCCACAGGCTTACCGCGGTGGACTCGAACACCTGGTGACGCGTCCAGTCGATGACCAGCCCGCCATAGCCGATTTCCAGGGCGAAGCTGGACGGCGTGGCGACGTAGAACGACACCATCCGGTCGTTGACGTGACGCCCCAGCGTCGCCATCAGGCGAACGCCTTGCCTGAGCATGCGGTCGTAGGCGCGGCCGACCTCGTCCATCGACGGCAGCTCCACCATGGCATGCACGCAGCCGCAAGGTACCTCGCCTTCGAACAGGGCCAGGCTGTGGTGGCGGCCGTTGGCGCAGTGCGTGAAATAGATGCGCTGATCCGCTGAGGTGCCTGGCGCGCGGTGCCGGTAGAGATCGGCGAGCCCGAAGCCCAGGACGTCGCGGAAGAAGGCCCAGGTGGCGTCGAACTTCGGCGCCGGCAGCACCGTGTGGCCCATGCCGAGGGAGCCGGTGACGAAGGCCGGCACGCCGACCGGCGAAACCATGCGGGCGAAGTCCGTCCTGTGACCCCAACCCAGCTCGTGACGGTTGCCGGAGGGGTCGCGGAAGCAGAGCAGCTCCTGCATGCAGCGCGAGGCCGCCAGCGCATCGGAGTCGCGCTCGACCGGGACACGCGCCCTCGTCAGCGATTCCCGTACCGTTTCGAACGCCGCCTGGTCGGCGACCTCCCAGCCCGATGCGTAGTAGCGATCCTGGCCGCCGGCGACGACGGCGATGCGGAATGCCCGCTCGTCCATCTTCAAATGGGCGCCGCCGTCGGCGGTGGCGCTGGACGCCATGCCGACGACCTGTTCGCCGAAGCGCCGCCACCGCGGGACGTCAGTGCTTTCGACCACGATGTAGGCGAGCGCGTCGATCCTGACCATCGTCAAATTCTCCCTTCCGGCGGGTGATCAAATGAAGAAATCAGTGTTGTCCTTGCCCAGCAGGACGCTCCCGTAGTTGCGCGCGAACAGGTCCGGGTTGTTGGCGTAGTGTCCGCGCCCGGCGTTGATATCCTGGAAATGGCGCACGATGGGGTAGTCGGCGAAGATGCCGCGCGCGCCCGAGGCGGCCATCAGCTTGGCGACGTGCTGGGAGCAGCGGTCGACGACCATCGCCGCCTGGCAGCGGTAATGCAGGCGGTCCCGTATCTGCAAAGGCTGCCCGCTGCGGACCTGCTCGAGCAGCACTTCGAAATTGCGGCGCAGCACCAGCTTCATCTCGTCGATGGCTACCGCGGCCTCCGCGGCAGCGGTCTGCGCAAACCCCTGGTCCGCGGTGCGCGTTCCCATGTCGCCCACGCGGACGGCGGCGAATTCGATGAACGAGCTCAGCGCGCCCTGCAGTGCCCCGATCGCGGAAGAGGATACGGCGCGCACGAAGATCTGGCCGAAGGGCAGACGGTACAAGGGTGCATCGTTGACCGCCAGGCCTGGGCTGGTCCCGGCGAAGCCGTCCGCCGACTTGTGGGTGCGGTACTCCGGCACGAACGCGTTCTCCACCGTCACGTCCTTGCTGCCGGTGCCGCGCAATCCCATGGTGTCCCAGGTCTCCAGCACGGTGAAGTCCGCGCGGGGCACCAGGAAGGTGCGGTACTCGGGTGCGCCGGCGCCTCCGGCGGGAGGAACCAATGCGCCGAGCAACGCCCACTGGCAATGGTCGACGCCGCTGGAATAGCCCCAGCGGCCGCTCAGGCGGAAGCCGTCGTCGACCCGCGTCACCTTGCCTTTCGGCATGTAGCTCGACGCGATCAGCACCGAGCTGTCGTCGCGCCAGACGTCGTCGGTGGCGCGCTGGTCGAACAGTGCCATCTGCCAGTTGTGGACGGCGATGACGCCGTAGATCCACGCCGTGGACATGCAGCCCTCGGCCAGGGTCATCTGGATGTCGTAGAACGTCTGCGGATCCATCTCGTAGCCGCCATAACGTTTGGGCTGCAGCACGCGGAAGAAGCCGGCGCTCTGCATCTCGGCCACGGTGGAGGCGGGAACCCGGCATTGCTGCTCGGCGTCGCGTGCCCGCTGCGCCAGTACAGGCACCATCTCGCGAGCGCGTTGGAGAAGCGTGCGGGGGTTGCAGATCGAAGTGACGTGTTGTTGTGCTTGCATGAGAGTGCAGGCTCCGCTTTGTTGATGGATCGGCGGCGCGGCCGCCGGGCAGATGCTGTTTCTCAAGAAAGCCCAGTGCCGGCCTCATCCGAAGTGACTACGTCCGCGCCGCGTTGCTGTCCGGTCGTCGCGCACGATGTGCTGAAAGTGCCCGTAAATAAAGGTGATTTGCGGGGTTTTGAACTGTTGCCGGCAAGGGCGCTTACACCAGTGCGACCCGCACCGTCAATGACCTGCATCAACCGCAAAACAGGCCTTGTCACTCGAACGGATGATGTGACTGCGCGGTGCGCTGCGCAGAGTTGGCCGCACACGGCGATGCATCGTGGAGACGATGCCCGCGCAAGCCGCGGATGCCGGAAACGCAACGGAGGAACCATCATGAATGTTGTGCAGTCCCTCGAACGACGCGAATGTCCGCCGCCGCCATTCGTGCGAGGCGTGCCGTTGCTCGGCAACTTGCTGCAGTTCGCCAGGGATCCGGCGCGCTTCTTCCTGGACTCTTACCGCAAGTACGGCCCGGTGTTCCGGGTGAGGGTGCTGGGCAACACCTATACCTGCATCGCGGGAGCCGAGGCCGCCACCTTCATGGGCACGCGCGAGGGCAAGGAGTGCCTGCGTTCGTACGAGGCCTGGAAGCCGCTGATGGACGAGTTCGGCGCCTCCAAGATGCTGAGCGCCGCCGACGGCGAGCTGCACAAGAAGCTGCGCGGCGTCATGAGGCATGGCGTGTCGAAGGACGCCATCAAGGGCAAGTACAACTTCATCCTCAAGATCACGGACGGCGCCATCGCCCGCGACTGGAAGACAGGCAGCCTGGTGCCGGTGGTGGAGGCGATGCAGTACATGGTGGTCGACCAGCTCGGCACCATCCTCACCGGCTCGGCTCCGCGCGAATACGTCAAGGATATCCGCACCACCATCCTCTACATTCTCAACGTGCTGGTGACCCGCCAGCGGCCGAAGTTCATGATGTGGATGCCCGAGTACAAGCGCGCCAAGGCGCGCATGTTCGAGCTGGGCCGCAAGATGATCGCCGACTACCGCGCGCAGGAAGCCAGGGGTGTGGTCAAGGCGCCGGAGGACCGGACCCTTATCGACGACGTGATGGACGCGCACAAGGCCGACCCTGATCTCGTTCCGGAGAGGGACCTGGTCATGCTGGTGACCGGCCCCTACGTCGCCGGCCTCGACACGGTTGCCAACACCACGTCGGCGATCGTCTATACCGTGCTCAAGCATCCCGAGGTGCTGCGGCGCGTGCAGCAGGAGGTGGACGCGCTGTTCGAGCAGGGGCCGGTGAACGAGGAGGAGTTCATGAAGAGCCTGCCCGCGCTCAACGGCGCGATCATGGAGACGATGCGGCTCTATCCCATCGCGGTGGCGCAGATCCGCACCGCGACGCGCGACTTCGTATTCGCCGGTCATCAGATCCACGAAGGCGACATGGTCTACCTCGGCACCAGCGTGCCGCATTTCCAGGGCGAATATTTCCGTGACCCGAAGCGGTTCGACATCGATCGCTACGGCAAGCCGCGCGAGGAGCACACGCAGATCGGCGCCTACTCGCCGTACGGGCGGGGGCCGCACACCTGCCTGGGCAAGAGTGCGGCGGAGGTGTTGCTGGCCCTGACCATGGCGCGGCTGTTCTACAAGCTCGATCTGGAGCTGGTTCCGCGTGACTACACGCTCAAGACCAAGACCGCGCCCACGCCGGGCCCGGCGATGAGCTTCAAGGTCAGGGTGAGGGGATGCCGTCACTGAGCGCCGGTGTGGAGCGCGGGTTTCAATCACCCGGGTCGTGATGACCAAAGTGCACCGTGGGTGCGAATGCAATGTCCCGCCCGGCGGGACCACAAGCAAATGATGTTGACAGGAGAACTGCAGTGAACAGCGCAACAGTGGAACGTCTCGTATCGGTGGATTCGCACGTGCACTTCACCGACGAATGGGTGAAGGCGCGGCTGCGCAAGGAGCTGCAGCCGATCTGGGACGAGGCCAACAGGAAGGCGGAGGAGTACGCCGCCAAGGTCCTGCGTGGCGGGCAAAAGCAGCTGGAGCTTGAGGACTTCGTGGATCCCGAGGCATCCCAGGATCCCGGTCACTTCGAGCCGAACGCCAAGCTCCAGGCGATGGACCGCGACGGCGTCTACGCCGAGGTCATCTTCCCCGAGCTGGCCGGCGCCAAGATCGCCAACCCGCAACTGATGGGTAACGACTGGAAGGAAGTGTTCCAGGGCTACAACAACGCCATGGCGGACTTCGCCTCGGTCGACCCGGTGCGCCTGATGACGGCCTACCAGCTGCCGCTGTACGACATCGATTTCGCGGTGAAGGAGGTCAAGCGCCTGGCCAGGGACAAGAAGGCACGCTGCGTGCAGATCACGCCGTATCCGTCCGACCTGGGGCTGCCGGACGTCTACGACAAGCGCTACGAGCCGCTATGGGCGACGATCCAGGATCACGAGCTGACCATCCTTAATCACCTGGACCTGAAGATGAACCTGTGGGACGTGTTCCGCCGCGACCCGACCCCGCAGAAGGGGATCTTCACCGGCCTGGCCTGGACACCGCTGGCGGAGTCGATCTGCATGTGGATCCTCACCGGCACGTTGGAGCGCTTCCCGCGGCTCAAGGTGCTCATCGTCGAGCCGGGCCTGGGCTGGCTGCCCTGGTTCTTCCAGGCCCTGCTGGATCCGCGCATGCACCAGCACTACGAGTTCCCGGGCGTGAAGCTGCTGCCGAGCGAGTACTTTAAGCGACAGATGGGCGCGACGTTCATGTACGAGCCGCAGGGCCTGAAGGCAGCCTATGACTATTTCGGCCCGGACTGCCTGTTCTGGTCGACCGACTTCCCGCACCCGGCGACCTGCTGGCCCAACTCGCGCCAGCAGGTGGTATCACAGTTCAAGGAGGCGGGCATTCCGGAGGCGGATCGCCGCAAGATCACCTCGGAGAATGGGCTGCGAGTGTTTGGCCTGAAATGATGTGAGGCGGGAGGCGGGAGGCGTGAAAAGCAAAGGCGAAGGAGCGTCGGCTTTTCGCTGTTGCGCCTCCCGCCTCCCGGCCGTTCAGTAAGACGGCCCGGGCGCTGGCGCCATCCTGTAGCGCGGTGGCTGGACCGGCTGGGGCGGCTGCGGATTGTGTGGCGGTTGCGGCTGCACGGGCTGCGGCTGTACGGGCTGTGGAACGGGCCGTGGCATGGGTTGCGGCAGGGGGCTGGATTGCGGCGGGAACCGGCCGCCGTCCCGTCCGTCGTGCTCGTCGTGATCGTGCCGGTGTTCGTGTTCGCGGTTCTGCTCCACCACGATCACGGTCGGTTGCGCCGCCGTCGGTGCCACTGTTTCCGCCGTGTCGGGTGCAGAGGGCGGCGGCGGGGGTGCGGCCTGGGTGGACTGGGGCAGGGTGCCAGGGTCCCAGCCGCGCTGCGCGGCGAATTCCGCGTAGCGGCCGCAGGCTTCCGCCTGCAGTGCGGGGTAATCGCCGTTGCGGTTGTTGTCGGCGGCCTCGTAGCAATTCCTTTGCAGGGCGTAGTAGGTCGCCTGGTCCTGCGCCAACTGGATGTCTTCGGCCGACGGCTGTGGAGGTGCCGCCGGCGTTGGCGGTGGTGGCGCTGCCGCCGCGGCGGGCTGCGCAGGGGCTGCCGCCGGTTGCACCGGGGCCGCGCCGGCTGGCAAGGTCTTCGGCTCGGGCGGCGGCTGGGGAGCGACCGCGGCCGGGGCTGGCGGCTTTGGCGCTTGCGGCAACACGGCTTCCGCGGCAGGCGGGTGGGGATGGTAAAGCTGCCAGACGCCGTAACCCGCACCGCCGAGCAAGGTCAGCGCGGTGACCGTATAAGTGAAGGAATCCAGCGCCAGCTTCAAAGCGGGTTTCATCGCCGGACATCATGCGCGGCAGGTGCCTCCGCGGCAAGTCCCGATCTCATGCCCGTCCCGAGGAGAACATGGTGGCCGCGGCGGAGGGCACGGAGGAGATCACTCGGGACCCTGCCTGGCCCCGAAACCCTCCGCGGCGGCCGGTGATAATGACCGGTATAAAGCCGGGTGGTTCCCGCCAGTACCGTGACTTTACATGCGGCTGAAGGTAAAGATTCTGTTACACCGGCCAGCGCTGCAACAGGCGCTCGAGCTCGGACCGGATGTCCTGCAATTCCTGGCGCTTGCGTGACTGGGGCGCAGGGGTAGCGTCATGGTTCAGCGTGGGCGTTGCGGGTATCGCCAGCTTGGGCCTCTCCACCCGCGGCTGGTCCTTGAGGCGCTGGCGCGCGCCGCCGATGGTGAAACCCTGTTCGTACAGCAGGCTGCGGATATGCCGTACCATCAGCACGTCATCGATCTGGTAGTAGCGACGGTTGCCGCGGCGCTTGATCGGCTTGAGCTGCGGGAATTCCTGTTCCCAGTAGCGCAGCACGTGCGGCTTCACCGCGCACAGGTCGCTGACCTCGCCGATGGCGAAGTAGCGCTTGCGCGGGATTTCCGGCAGCGGCTGGGGCTGTTCAGCCGTTGTTTTCATCGACGCTCACCCGCAAACGCAGTTTCTGTCCGGGCCGGAACGTCACGACGCGGCGTGCCGAGATGGGAATCTCCTCGCCAGTTTTGGGATTGCGGCCGGGGCGCTGGTTCTTGTCGCGCAGCTCGAAATTGCCGAAACCGGACAGTTTGACCGGCTCGCCTTGTTCCAGCCGCCCGCGAATCTCTTCGAAGAAGAGATCGACGAACTCTTTCGCCTCGCGCTTGTTCAGCCCCAATTCGTCGAACAAGGCTTCAGCCAGCTCTGCTTTTGTGAGCGCCACGCTTTTGACCCCACCCTATCCCCGAACGGAGGCCCCCAGTTTTGCGAGTACAGCGGCAGTCACGTCCCCAACCGCCGCTTCCACTTCCTGTATGTTAAGGGTGCGTGAATGCTCTTGAAAAATCAAGCCTAAGGCCATGCTTTTAAAGCCTTCCGGAAGACCGGGGCCGCGGTAGAGGTCGAACGGCAGGACCGTTTTCAGGAGCGCTCCGCCAGCGTTACGCACCACCGTGACCAGTTCTTCGGCGGTGACGGCCTCGGGCAATTCGAATGCCAGATCCCGCCGGGAATAGGGGTATTCCGGGATCGGTGCGGGCGCCGGCAGAGGCACGCCGCGGGCGGCGTCGGCGTCCAGCTCGAACAGGATCACTGGCTCGCTCAGGTCCAGCGGCTCCACCAGGCGCGGGTGCAGCTCGCCCAGCCAGCCCGCCGGGTTGCCGTCGCGCAGGATACGGGCGCAGCGTCCCGGATGCAGTGCCGGATGGCTGCCGCGCTCGAACGCGAAGCGGTCCAGCGCACTACCGAACAGCGCCGACAGATCGGCCTTGATGTCGTAATAGTCGACGATCCGTTCAGGTTTGCTGCCCCATTGCTCAGGCAGGGCGTTACCGGCGGCCAGCCCGCCCAGCCGCAGGGTCTCGCGGGTGCCGCCGTCGTCGGCGGGAGCGTAGCAGGCGCCGCATTCGAACAGGCGGGCGCGCTTCTGCTGCCGCTGGCGGTTGTACTGCCAGGTGGCGACCAGGCCGCTCCACAGCGAGGTACGCATGGCCGCCATGGTCTCGGCGATGGGGTTGTCCAGGTTCACCGCCGCCACGCCGGGGTTGAGCTGGGCCTGCAGCCGGGGGTCGACGAAGCTGTAGGTCACCACTTCCTGGTAGCCGCGCGCGACCAGGCTGTCCCTGAGGCTGTCGATGGGGAGCTGGGTCTCCGGGGCGGCGAACGGCGTCAGCGACACGGCATAGGCGCGTGGGGCGATCCGCTCGTAGCCGTACAGCCGGCCCACCTCCTCCACCAGATCGGCCTCGATGCGCAGGTCGTAGCGGTGGGTGGGGACCCGTACGCGCCAGGTGCCGGCGGCTTCGGCCTGCGTCTCCAGCCCCAGGCGTGCCAGCAACTCGGGCACCTCCAGCGCGGGAATCTGGCAGCCCAGCAGGCGCTCGATGCGCGGGTGCCGCAGGCGGATGGTGGCGGCGTACTGGGGGGCGCGGCCAACTTCGACCACGGGACCGGCTTCGCCGCCGCAGATCTGCTTGACCAGCGCGGTGGCCCGCTCCAGCGCGCGCCGCTGCAGGGCGGGGTCCACACCGCGCTCGAAGCGATGGCGGGAGTCGGACAGCACCTTGTGGCGGCGGCCGCTGGCGGCCACCGTTTCCGGGTCGAAGCAGGCGGCTTCAAGGAAGATTTCGGTGGTCGTGTCGGTCACGCCCGAGGCGGTGCCGCCCATCACCCCCGCCAGCACTAGCGGCCCGCTGTTGTCGGCGATGACCAGGTCGGCGGGGACCAGCGAGAGCGTCTGCTCGTTGAGCAGGGCCAGCTTCTCCCCGGCGCGGGCCCGGCGCACCCGCACCGCTCCGGCGAGCTGGGCACAGTCGAAGCCGTGCATGGGCTGGCCCAGTTCCAGCAGCACGTAGTTGGTGATGTCCACCACCGGGTGGATGGCGCGGATACCGGAACGGCGCAGGCGCTCGCGCATCCAGTCCGGGGTGCGGGCCTTGGGATTGAGGCCGGCGACCACGCGGCCCACGTAGTGCGGACAGCCCTGCGCGTCCTCGACGATGACGTCCTTGCCGGGCAGGCCGCTGACCACCGCGGGACGGATCGCCGGCGGCTTGAGCGGCATGCTGTACAGGGCCGCGACTTCGCGCGCCAGCCCGGACACGCTGAGACAGTCGCCGCGGTTGGGGGTCAGCTCCAGGTTGAACAGGCGGTCTTCCAGCCCCAGGTGCTTTTCCAGCAGCTCGCCGGGCGATGCGGTGGCGTCCAGCTCCAGCAGGCCTTCCCCCTTGTCGCTCAACCCCAGCTCGACGGCGGAGCAGAGCATGCCGCTGGATTCGACGCCGCGCAGCACGGCCTTGTCGATCACCTTGCCGCCGGGCAGGCGCGCGCCGGGCAGGGCGGCCGGCACCATGATGCCGGCGCGGGCGTTGGCCGCGCCGCAGACGATGGTGAGCGGCTGGTTGCCGCCGGCGTCGACCTCGCACACGCGCAGGCGATCGGCCTGCGGATGCGGCGCGGCGCTCAGGATGCGCGCCACCACCACGCCTTCCGGCAGATCGGTCGACAGCGGCTCGGCCTCGCATTCGAGCCCGGCCATGTTGAGCTTTTCGGCCAGGGCGGTGGCGCTCACCGGCGGGTTGACCCACTCGCGCAGCCAGTTTTCGGAGATTTTCATGGGGTCACCGGAACTGTTCGAGGAAGCGCAGATCGTTGTTGAAGAACAGGCGCAGGTCGTCCACGCCGTAGCGCAGCATCGCCAGGCGCTCCACGCCCATGCCGAAGGCATAGCCGGTATAGCGCTCCGGGTCGATACCGACCGCATCGAGCACGTTCGGGTGCACCACGCCGCAGCCCAGCAACTCCAGCCAGCGCGGTTCCTGGCCGGGCAGGGCCCAGCGCATGTGCACGTCGGCGCCGGGCTCGACGAAGGGGAAGTAGGACGGCCGGAACAGCGCTTCCACCGGGCGTTCGAAGAACAGCGACAGGAACTGCTGCAGGTCGTGCTTGAGGTCGGCAAGGCCGACGTTCTCCGCCACGTACAGTCCCTCCACCTGGTGGAACATGGGGCTGTGAGTACGGTCGAAGTCGACACGGTAGACGCGGCCGGGGCAGATGATGCGGATCGGCGGCTGGCGCCGCTTCATGGTGCGGATCTGTACCGGGCTGGTATGCGTGCGCAGCAGGCGGGAGCCGTCCAGCACGTAGAACGTATCCTGCATGGCCCGCGCCGGGTGCGATTCCGGGATGTTGAGCGCCTGGAAGTTGTGCCAGTCGTCCTCGATCTCCGGCCCCTGCACGCTTTCGAAACCCATCGAGTTGAAGATGGACTCGATGCGGCGGATGGTGCGCGTCACCGGGTGCAGCGCGCCCGGGGCCTCGCCGCGGCCGGGCAGGGTCACGTCGATCGTCTGCGAGGCCAGCTTGCGGGCCAGCTCGGCCTCGCTCAGGGTCGTGGACTTGCGTTCCAGCCGGTCGGACAGGTCCTGCTTGACCCGGTTGACCTTCTCGCCGAAGGCCTTGCGCTGGTCGGGAGCCATGCCGCCGAGCTGTTTCAGCAGCTCCGTGACGCTGCCTTTCTTGCCGAGCAGCTCCACCCGCAGCTGCTCCAGCGCGCGTGCATCCGCCGCGGCGTCGATCTTCTCTGCCGCGGTCCCGCTCAACTGGTCGAGTTCTAGTTCCAGGTTCATCACGATGGCTTCGGGAGATGACGCAACAAAAGCAAAGGGGGAGAGGCGCGAGCGCCGCTCCCCCTTGTCAAAGCGTACTGCTGGCTAAACGCGGATCAGGCGGCGAGCTGGGCCTTGGCCTGGGTCACCAGCTGCGCGAACGCGGGCTTGTCGTGCACCGCGATGTCGGCCAGCACCTTGCGGTCCAGTTCGACGCCGGCAGCAGCGAGCCCGTGGATAAACCGGCTGTAGGACAGGCCGTGCTCGTTGGCGGCGGCGTTGATGCGCACGATCCACAGCGCGCGGAACTCGCGCTTCTTGGCGCGCCGGTCGCGGAAGGCGTACTGGCCGGACTTGATGACCTGTTGCTTGGCCGCGCGGTAGACGCGTGAGCGCCCGCCGTAATAACCCTTGGCCTTCTTCAGCAGCTTCTTGTGGCGGGCGCGTGCCGTGACGCCCCTTTTCACTCTTGCCATTTCTCTATACCTCTTTCTCTAGTGTGTGTGTTCGCTGGGCGAATCTGGTTATGGTGGATAAAACGTTCCTGCCCTAGTACGGGGTTGCGCAGCAACCCCGCTGAGCAGTCAATCATGCATATGGAAGCATCTGCCGCACCTCGGCATTGTCCGAGGCATGCACCATGGTCGGGCCGCGCAGGTCGCGGATGCGCTTGGCCGACTTCTTGGTCAGGATGTGGCGCTTGTGCGAGCTGCTGCGCTTGAACCCGCCCTTGCCGGTGCGGGCGAAGCGCTTGGCGGCGCCGCGGTTGGTCTTCAGTTTAGGCATCGTGTTGCTCCAGTAATGATTACGCCGGCATCGCGTGCCGGTGTTGAAACCCCTTGCTCTCTCAGCGCTTGCGCGGCGCCATCACCATGATCGTCTGGCGGCCTTCCAGCTTCGGCGCCTGTTCCACCTGGGCCACCGCGTCCAGATCGGCCTTGATCCGGTCGATCAGCTGGAAACCCAGCTCCTGGTGCGCCAGCTCGCGGCCCTTGTAGCGCAGCGTGATCTTGATCTTGTCGCCTTCCTCGAGGAACCGCAGCAGCGCCCGCAGCTTGGTCTGGTAGTCCGCTTCCTCCGTGGTCGGCCGGAACTTGACCTCCTTGACCTGGATCTGCTTCTGCTTCTTGCGTGCCGCCTGCTGCGACTTGTCCTTCTGGTAGATGAACTTGCCGTAGTCCATGATCTTGCAGACCGGCGGCTCTGCATTGGGCGATACCTCCACCAAGTCCAGGCCTTCACCTTCGGCCTTGGCGATCGCGTCACGCGTCAGCATGATGCCGACCTGTGAACCATCCGATCCGATCACACGTACCCGCGGCACATTGATCTCGTCGTTGCGGCGGTCCTGACGTTCAGCGCTGATAGGCAAATCCTCCGACGGACAAAATAAATGCCGGCGGCGCAGGGCGGCCGACAGAAAAGACGAGCATTATAGAGAATGACTTGTGCCATGCACAAGTCGCAACTGCCAGACCTTACAGGGACTTGCGCAGGATTTCAGCCGCCGCCTGGAGGGGGGCCGGCCGGCCGAAATAATAGCCCTGGCCGAGGTCCGCGCCCAGCTCCCGCAGGGCGTCGATATGTTGCGTGGTTTCAATGCCTTCCGCCACCACGTCCATGTCCAGCTCGTGCGCCAGGCGGATCACGGCCGCCACGATGCGGCGGCCGGCCTCGTTGGCGTCCAGCTGCAGCACGAAGGAGCGGTCCAGCTTGAGGCTGTCGACCGGCAGCCGGTGCAGGTAGGACAGGGAGCTGTAGCCGGTGCCGAAATCGTCCAGGGATACCCGCATCCCGCGGGCGCGGCAGGCTTCGAGCAGCGGCAGGCCGTCGTCCACCCGCTGCAGCAGCAGGGATTCGGTGATTTCCAGCTTGAGCTGGCCAGCCTCCACCGCGTGGCGCGCCAGTGCCCGGTCCAGCGCCGGCAGCACCTGGGGGTCGTTGAGCTGCCGCCCCGACAGGTTGATGCTCATGAACAGCGAGGGATCCCGGCGCAAGGCGTTGAGCCGGGCCAGGGCGGCGCAGGCGCCGTCGATGATCCACAGGCCGATGCGGTTGATGAGCGCCGATTCCTCCGCCAGCGGGATGAATTCGCCCGGCGGCACCATGCCGCGCTGCGGGTGGTTCCAGCGCACCAGCGCCTCGTAGCCGGCGATGTGGCCGTCGCGCAGGCGCACGATCGGTTGCAGATAGAGCTCGAGCTCCTCCCGCTCCAGCGCCAGTGTGAGGTCCTGCTCGGCATGGACCCGGGCGTGGGCCAGCGCGCGGTCGGCGTCGTCGATCTCCGCCGCAAGGCCCTCGCTGCCCGATTCGCCGTTCAGCAGCTCGCGGCAGCGGCTGTTGAGCGTGCGCAGCAGGTGCCGCAGCATCGGATCGGCCGCGTGCAGCCGCTCCGTCAGGTAGTCGTGGGTCACCACGGTCAGGCTGGTGGCGGCCGCCGCGCGGGCGCCGGCGGAGCGGGTGTGCTCGCCGAACAGCGCCATCTCGCCGAAGATGTCCTGCACCCCGAGCAGCGCCAGCACATCCTCGCGCCCGCCTTCCTCGTGCAGGATCTCCACTGCGCCGCTCTCGATGATGTAGGCGCAGTCGCCGTGCTCTCCCTGCCGGAACAGCCGCTCGCCGGGGGCGAGCATCCGTCTGAACCTGTCCATGGTGCCGACTCTCTCAAGCGTCGCCGCCGTGCTCCTGGACCGGCGGCGCGAAGCGGCGCGGCCGGCCGCCTGCCCCGTGGCGGCGATCGAATCCCTGGCAGCCGCCTTAGGATTCACCTCGGAACGGCTTTTGTCCATGGCGCGTCACTTCAGGCTGAACTCGACGCGGGTCGACGGACCCTTGTCGGCGATGCCGGCGGCGTCCATCCTGGGGGCCACCACGAAGATCCGCGACGCATCCACCTTGCCCTGGAACCAGCCCTGCACCGCGCCGGCGCGCTGCTGGGCCAGATTATTGAGGTCCAGTTCCCCGACCGTGACGTTGTCCAGCAGCAACTGCTTCATCTGGTCGGGCGGCAGACTCTTGGCCAAGCCTACGAAATTGCGGGGTTTCTTGATCGAGGCGTCGTCGTAGGCGCGCCGCAGGTACTTGTCATACTCCGCCGGCGCCAGCGTCACGCTCTCGACGTCCACGCTCTGGCCCTTGCCAACCAGGTCTTTCAGCTTCTGTCGCTTGACCTGGCGGTCCACCGCGGCCTGCTTCAGGCCCGGAGTGTCGAGGGCCGGATCGACCCGCGCGGTGAGGTCCAGCTTGATGCCCGGCCGGTCGCTCAGCGCCTTGGCCAAGGTGTCGAGCTTTTTCGTTTCGGTATCGCCCAGTGCGGCGGAGCCGGGCTGGAAGGCGACGTAGCCCAGTTCCTCCGAGCCTCCGAATGCGCCGGCCAGCAGGCTGAAGGGTGAGGTCACCGCTTTTTCGATGATGTTGAGGAAGGCGTGCCAGATCAGGCTGCCCGCGCTGAACTGGGGATCGTCCAGGGAGCCGGACACCGGCACGTTGACGTCGATCTCGCCGCGCGAATCCTTCAACAAGGAAATGGCCAGCCGCACCGGCAGGTTGGTCGCGGTGGGACTGTCGACGTGATCGCCGAAGGTAAGCTGGTCGATGAACAAGTGATTGTTCGCATTCAACCGGTTCTGGTCGAGCATATAGTGCAGGTCGACGTTGAGCTTGCCCTTGACGATCGGATAGCCGGCGTACTTGGTGGAGTAGGCGGTGAAGTTGCTGAGCTCCACGTCGCGCGTGGTCGCGGTCATGTCCAGGAACGGCGGCTTCACCAGCGGATTGACGCTGCCGTTGATCGATACCGGGCCGTTGCCGTTGAGCTTGGCCAGCACCGCCACCCGTGCCGGCTGGGTCGATTCGGTGCCGAACGCACCGATATCGCCCTCGATCTCCACCAGGTGGGCGCTGAAATTGGGCTTGATGAAGCTATCGCTGTAGTCGATCTTGCCGACGTGCAGCAGGATCTGGCCGAAACCGAGATGCAGTGGCGGGGCGTTGCCGGCGGGCGAGGGGGCTGTCGGCTGTGGCGCGGCCGGGGCGGCGGGCGCGGCTGGTCCGTTGCTGCGCGTCAGCGAGGTGGTGGGGGCGTTCTCCTGGGCCATGAAATCGCTCAGGTTGAGACGGCCGTTGGCATTGAGGAGGATGCGGGCGTAGAAGTTGTTCAAGGCGATCCGGCCGAGCTGCACATCCGTGCCGCGTTCGTCGTAGGCCGCCTTGATCTTCGTCACGCTGAGCGTGCGCCAGCCCGCGAACAGGTCGGAGGTGGCTTTGTCGAGCATGCGTACGCTGCCCAGCCCCACGTCGCCGGCGTAACGGACCTTCCACTGCTGCCGGTCACGGGCGAGATCGGCGGTGCCCTTCACGTCCAGCAAGGCGCTGGCGATCACCGCGTTGAGCTGGGCGTCGAAATACGGGGCCACCGCCGCCACGTCGAGTTGCTTGCCGTCGACCTGCAGGCTCAGCTTCAGCGGTTCGAGTGTGCCGCTGCCCTGCAGCTGCAGCGCGCCTTTTTGCTGCAGCTTGCCGGACAACTCGAATTGCAGCGGCGTAGCGGTGTCGCTGCCGAAGTGCTGCAGCTTCGCCTGCAGCGCCGATACCGTGAGCGACACCGGCTGGCTGGTGCCGTGGTCGACGAAGCTGGCCCCGGATTTGTCCAGTTCGATGGCATCGACGCTGTAGTGCCACGGAGCTTGCGCCGGTGCGGTCGTGGCCGGCTTGCGCGGCTGCGCCGGGCGGTCGGGCGATTTTGCCGGAGCAGTCTTCGGCGCCGGCTGCTGCAGCAGGTTGATCGAGCCGTCGGGGGCACGCTCGGCATTCACCTGCAGTCCTTCCAGTTTCACGCTGGACACGCGGGCCTGCCTGGCGGCGAGGTCGAGCGCCTCCAGTGCCACGCCGGCGTGCCCCAGCGTGAGTTCCGGTGTGCCGCCATGTGCCGGCTCCAGCCGCAGACCGTCCAGGTGCAGTTCGCTGGTGCCCAGTTGCAGTCCGAATGCCGGCCCGGACCAGTCCGCCTTGGCCGCGACTTTGGCGCCGGCCGTGCCCTGGCTCAGCCGCGCCGCCAGGACCTGCGCGAGATAGGGCTGAAAGGCGTTGAGCGCCAGCTGCTCCAGGCTGAGGTCGGCGGCGAGCTGATGGTCCGCCAGGTTGAGCGTGCCCTCGGTTCCGATCGTGCCACCCTGGTCGAGCGCGACGTGCACCGTGTAGTGCGCGGGCGCATGCGCCTGCGTTGAAAGATCGCTCAGGTTCACCGCCAGCTGGCTCAGGCCAAGCCGCGCTCCGGCCTGCAGATCCTGCAGGTGCACCTCGCCGTTGTCGAGCGTGAATTGGTGCAGGCTGAAGTTGGGCGGCGGTGCGGCTTTGGTCGGGGCTGCCGCCGACGGCGCCGGCGCGGTCGACGGCGTCGTGTCGGATTGTGCGGGCTTGCTGCCGAGTTGGGCCAGGTTGAGCGTGCCGTCGGCGTTCCGCACCAGATCCACCACCGGGTGCTCGATGCGGATGTCGGCGAGCTGGAAGACGCCGCCCAGCGGTTCGATCGAGCCCGCCGCCAGGTGCAGCAGGTCGGCGGAGAACAGGGGGTTGCCGGCGGCATCCGCCAGCGCAAGCTGGCGCAGGTCGACGGTGCCGCTCAGCCGCACCGAGGCCTGCTGCGCGGTCTTGGCGAACTGGATGTCGAGATCGGTGGAGAGCCGGCCCTTGTTCAGTTGTACCGGCAGCTTGGCCGGCACGTAGCTGACGAGCTTTGGCAGGTCGAGCAGCTGCAGCTTGATCGCGATGTCCGAGGTCAAGGCGCTGGAGAAGGGCTTGGCCTCGCCGGTGATCTGCAGCGGGCTGCCGTCCACGCGCGCCTGCAGCTGCGGCTGGATGAACACGTCGACCTTCGATGGCAGGTTGGCGACGAACGGGACACCGATCTGCAGGCGGTCCACGACGTGGTGCTGGCCGAGCGCGCGGTCGTCGAAGTCGATCAAGCCGTTTTCGACGTGGATGTTGCCGACGTAGAACTGCAGCGGCTTGGCGTCCGGCTTCGGCGGTGTCGGCGAGGGTGCCGAAAATTTCTCCACCAGGTCCGAGAAATTGAAGGTCTGCGGATCCCTGCGCACGATGTGGATCTGCGGCGCGTCGAGCAGCAATTCGCCCATCACCGGCTTGAGCCGGAACAGGCTGCTCCAGGACAGGCGCACCACGAACTTGCCGAGATCGACGAAATCGCCGGTCCCGCCCGGCTCGCCGATGTGCAGGCGGTCGGCCTCCAGCCGCAAGGTGTAGGGATTGAACGAGATGCTGCCGACCGTCACCGGACGCGACAGCAGCCGGCTCAATTGCACCTCCAGCTGCCGGTGGATGATCGGCGGGGCCACGAACAGCCCCAGCGCTCCAAACACCAGCAGGAAGATGCCCAAGCGGATGACCCACTTGCGCGTGCGCGGCGCGGTCGCGACAGCGCGCAGCCGCGCCCGCGCAGGAGAGGGGAGGAGCTTGTCGAGCAGAGGCATTTGGTCTGGGTCTTCCTCGTTGGCCCCGCGGAAACCCGGTCGTGACGCCCGGCCCTGGGCTGGCCACCGGATTGTATATCCGGAAGCGGCCGGGGAACCCCCATGTGCGCGGTGCCCGCCGGTTTGCCCGCGAGGCGGTCGTCCAGATAAGCCAGTGTGTCGACGTCGGGCATGACGATGCTCCGCAGCCGCGCTTGACCCTGGAGCGCAGTCCAGGCCCTATGTTGATGCCTGGTTTGTTGGCGAGGAAAGGCGGTGACCGAACAAGTCCGGCAACACGGCCACGCGGCCGGCGGCAAAGCCGGCTGCTGCCACGGTGCGCATGGCGCAGCGCAGGGCGGCGGAGCGCCGGCGCGCGACCCGGTGTGCGGCATGAGCGTGGATCCGGCGCAGGCGCGTTCGCAGGTCCATGCCGGGGTGGTTTACTACTTCTGCAGCGAACGCTGCCGCGAACGCTTCAGCGCCGATCCGCAGCGTTACCTGGCCTCTGCGCCACAGCAGGTGCCGCAGGCGGAGCCGGCCGATGCGCGGATCTACACCTGCCCGATGCATCCCGAGGTGCGCCAGCACGGACCCGGCAGCTGTCCTAAATGCGGCATGGCGCTGGAACCGGAGGCGCCGGCGCTGCACGACGGCCCGGACCCGGAACTGCGGCTGCTAAGGCGGCGCCTGTGGCTCGCCGCAAGCCTGAGCCTGCCGGTGCTGGCCGCGGCGATGGGCGGAATGTTGCCGGGAGGCGGCCCGGCCGCCTGGCTTGGCCATCGGGTGGTCGACTGGGGCGAGGCGGTGCTGACCTCCATCGTTGTGCTATGGGCGGGAGGTTTTGTCTTCGTGCGCGGCTGGAACTCGCTGGTGGCGCGCAGCTTCAACATGTGGACCTTGATCGCCCTGGGCACCGGTGCCGCCTGGGCTTACAGCGTGCTGGCGCTGGCGGTGCCGCGCATCCTGCCGCCGGCGTTCGCTGGCACCCACGGCATGCCCCCCCTGTATTTCGAAGCGGCGGCCGCGATCACCACGCTGGTGATCCTCGGCCAAGTGCTGGAGACCTCGGCCCGCAGCCGCACCTCGGCCGCGATCCGCGCCCTGTTGCAACTTGCGCCAAGCGTGGCGCACCGCGTGCGGGAAGGTGTCGAGCAGGACGTGGCGGTGCAGGAAGTGCTGCCCGGCGACGCGCTGCGCGTGCGGCCCGGCGAGAAGGTCCCGGTGGATGGTATCGTGCTGGAGGGCGACAGCCACGTCGACGAGTCGATGCTGAGCGGCGAATCGGCGCCCCGGCACAAGCGCAAGGGTGATGCCCTGAGCGCCGGCACGCTCAACGGCAACGGCAGCGTGCTGATGTGTGCGGAGCGCGTCGGCGCCGACACGCTGCTGTCGCGCATCGTGCGCATGGTGGCGGAGGCCGGCCGCAGCCGGGCGCCGGTGCAGCGGCTGGCGGACCGGGTGGCGGCCTGGTTCGTGCCGGCGGTCATGGCTGTGGCCGTGGCGGCCGCGGCGACCTGGTGGCTGCTGGGGCCGGCGCCGGCGGGCGCCCATGCCCTGCTGGCGGCGGTGTCGGTGCTGATCATCGCCTGCCCCTGCGCGCTGGGGCTGGCAACGCCCATCTCGGTGGTGGTGGCGGCCGGCCGCGGCGCGCACGCCGGCGTGCTGGTGCGAGACGCGGCCTCGTTGGAGCGGCTGCAGGCGGTCGATACACTGGTGATCGACAAGACCGGCACCCTGACCATGGGACGGCCCGCCGTGCACGGCGTGCTGGCGGCCGACGGCTTCGGCCAGGACCAGGTGCTGAGGCTGGCGGCGGCGGTGGAGTCGCCCAGCGAACATCCGCTGGCGCGCGCCATCGTCGATGCCGCCGCCGCTCGCAGTCTGGCAACGGAGCCGGTGCAGGGCTTCGGCGGCGATCCCGGCCTGGGCGTTTGGGGCGAAGTGGCCGGGGCCAGGATCTGCGCCGGCAACGCGGCGCTGCTGCGCCGCGAAGGCATCGACAGCGCCGCGCTGGCCGTCCAGGTCGAAGCGCTGCAGGCCGAGGGGCAAACCGTGGTGCTCGTCGCGGCCGGGGGGCGTCTCGCCGGTGCGCTCGGCCTGGCGGACACGGTCAAGCCGGCCGCTGCCGCCGCCCTGGCCGGGCTGCGCGATCTGGGCGTGCGGGTGATCATGGCGACCGGCGACAACGCCCGCGCCGCGCAGGCCGTGGCGCGGGCGCTGGGCCTGGAGCAGGTGCGGGCCGGGCTGCTGCCGCAGGACAAGGCCGCTCTGGTGAGGGAACTGCAAGGGCAGGGGTGCCGCGTGGCGATGGCCGGAGACGGCATCAACGATGCGCCCGCATTGGCGGCCGCCGACGTCGGCATCGCCATGGGCAACGGTACCGACGTGGCGATGGAGTCGGCCGGCGTGACTCTGGTGCAGGGTGAACTCGGCGGCATCGTGCGCGCGATCCGGCTGTCGCGCGCCACCCTGCGCAACATCCGCCAGAACCTGTTCTTCGCCTTCGTCTACAACGCGGTCGGCGTACCGGTCGCGGCGGGCGTTCTGTATCCCTGGCTCGGGGTGCTGCTGTCGCCGGCGCTGGCCAGCCTGGCGATGAGCCTGTCCTCGGTGTCGGTGATCGGCAACGCCCTGCGCTTGCGCAAGCTGGAGTTGTAGCCGGGGCGCCCTTCAGGCGCTGCGCGAGGTCCGCCGGTGCTTGCGTCCGGAGGCGTTGAAGGCTTCGAGCAAGAGCGTCTGCGCTTTCGGCGGCGGCATCAGCAGCACATGTGGCGGCACACCGAAGGCGGCGGCCACACGGTCGACCGTGTCGACGCCCACGCTCAACTCCTCGCGCTCCAGCGCACTGATGTGGGTGCGGTGCAGGTCGCACTGGCCGCCCAGATCCTCCTGCGACCAGCTGAAGATCGCGCGCCCCATCTGGATGTTCCGGCCGATGGCCTGGCGCGGACCGGGCTCGGCGCCATCGGCGCGTGCGGGCTCCGCGACCGGGCCTGGCGCCGAGGACGCGGCCGGCGGCGCCGGCGTGGCGGCCGCAGGGTCTTCGGCGAGGTGCGGCTGCAATGCCAGCGCCTGGTGGATCGCGTCGAGCAGGTCCTGCTCGCGGAAAGGCTTCTGCAGGAACTCCACCGCGCCGCCCTTCATCGCGCGGACGCTCATTGGCACGTCGCCGTGCCCGGTGATGAAGATGATCGGCATGCGGTCGCCCGCCTTGTTGAGCTGCGCCTGCAGATCGAGGCCGCTCAGCCCCGGCAGCCGCACGTCGAGCACCAGGCAGCCGGGGCCGGCGGCGGAGTGGCGGCGCTGCAGGAATTCCTGCGCGGAGTGGAACAGCTCCGCTTTCAGGCCCACCGAGCGCAACAGGTTGCCGAGCGACTCGCGCACCGACAGGTCGTCGTCCACCACGAACACGGTCGGTTCACCGGGCGGGATGGGCGCCGTGCTGGAGGGTTCTTGCGTAGACTTGCTCTTCAAGACGTTGACGCCTCGGCGTCGGCCGCGGGGTGCGGCTGGAATGGCAGCGGAAACTGCCGTGAATTTTATACTATCCGAACGGTATTCTGGACAAGCTGCACCGTATCTTGGCCGGGACGGGTCAGCCGACGGGCGGAGCACACGGTTCATAGGGGAGCCCCGCTGATCGACGCGCCCGCGGGGCCCTGCGCCGGCTCGCTGGTGCAGGGCAGGACGATCCGGAAGCGCATGCCCTGGTCTTCGTTCGGCAGCGCCAGCAGGTGGCCGGCGTGGTTTTCGATGATGGATCGGCTGATCCACAAGCCCAGGCCGGTACCCTCGGGCTTGGTGGTGAAGAAGGCGGCGAACAGCTGCTCGAGGTTGTCTTTCGCCACGCCCGGTCCGTTGTCCGTGATCTCCGCCACGATGCCCGGCTCCTCCCCTGCCTGCGAAGCGGTACGGATGAAGAGCCGGTGAGGTCGCCCCTGCACGCCGGCCATGGCCTCGATGGCATTGATCACCAGGTTGAGGAACACCTGCTGCAGCTGGATGCGTTCGCCCATCACGGTCGGCAGCGCGGGGTCGAGCTCGAGCTCGACCTCGACCTTGTGACGGGCGAGTTCGCTGCGCACCAGGTCCAGGCTGTCGCGCACGACGTCGTTGAAGTTGAGCGGCTCGAGCGGCTGCTCGGCTTTGCGCATCAGCGCCCGGATGCGGGCGATGACGTCGCTGGCGCGCTTGGCGTCGCGCATGATCCAGTTGATGGTGCTGCGCGCTTCCGCCAGGTTCGGCGTGGCGCCCGCCAGCCAGCGCAGCGCGGCGTTGCTGTTGGTGACCACCGCCGACAGCGGCTGGTTCACCTCGTGGGCGATGGAGGCGGCCAGTTCTCCCATCATGGTCAGGCGGGTGGCGTGGGCCAGGTCGGAGCGTGCCGCCAGCAGGGCTTCCTCGGCGTGCTTGCGCCCTGACATATCCTCGCAGAACGCGGTCAGGAAGCGCGGAAAGTCCGGTGTGCCGGGGACCACCGTGACGTGAGTGCGCAGCCAGAGCGGCGTGCCATTGCCGCCGCGGTGCGGCAGCTCCAGTTCCACCCGTTGCCTCTGGCCGGCGACCAGTTCGGCCAGCTGGCGGTTGAGCGACGTGCGCTGCGGTTCGGCCAAGTCGCCGGCGAGACTGTCGCCCGCGGTGTTCCCGTCGCCGCGGCCGAGCAGGGCGCGGTAGCGCTTGTTGCTGGCGATGATGCGGCCCTGCTCGTCCGCCAGCACCACCCCGACCACCGAGTTTTCGAACACCGCCTGCCAGCGCAATTCGGCGATGCGGCGCTCGCGTTCCGCCTGTTCGCGGGCGCGGTTGGCGCGGATCAGCTCGTCGCTGCCCGCGCGGACACGCGACTCCAGCTCGGCCTGGGTGCGGCGCGCCGCGACATCAGTGCTCTGCCGCCAGGTGCCGAACCAGTTGCCGACGATCATCGACAGGGTGAAGGCGATGAAGTAGGGCGCGTCGGTGGGATCGATCACCAGGCTGTAGAGCGGCCGGGTGAAAAAGTAATCCACCGACAGCGTGCTCAGGATCACGGCGATCCACCCGGAGATGCGCCCCCCGATCCAGGCCGAGGCGATCACGGCGATCAGGAACATGAACCAGAAAGGCACATTGGCCCACTGGCGCAGCAGCAAGGTGAAGAGCAGTGCCAGCGCCACCAGCGGCAGGGGTAGTGCCGCTCTCCAGGCGATGCTCTTCAATTGCATACGACTTCAGTGCGCCGCCGCAGGGATGCGCACCAGAAAGGCGCGTTGTGGCGCCGCGCCACGGCCAAAATGGTGCGGCGCTTCAACTTTGGGCGCCCAATCGCTGGGCATCCGGCTCAAGTCTTGGCTTCCGCCGCATGGAAGTAGGCTTCGTAGAGTTGAACCTGGGCTTCGGCCCGTGGCATCAGCAGGACGTAGGCCGGCACCGAGAACGCCCGCGCGATCCGCTCCACCGTATCCACGCCCACGTTCAACTCCTGCCGCTCGATCGCGCTGATATGCGTGCGGTGCAGTTCGCAGCGCGCGCCGAGGTCTTCCTGGGAGAAATTGAAAATGGTGCGCCCGAGTTGAAGATTCCGGGCGATCGCCGAGCGGGACAGATTGTTGCTGGACGTCTTGGTCATGGCCTTGCGCTGCTGCGCATGTGATCCGGATGGCGGAACGATCAAGCTTATGCCATCGCCGCGCGTAGTCCAATCCGCAAGCTTCCGGGATGGATCGCGCCGATTGGCATGAATAGTGTGTACAGCGATGTGAATAGTAAATCATTCATATTGCACAATCCGTGAACAAATCCTGCCATGGTGCGAAGGAAATGCGCCCGTGTTTCGCGTGGAACGCCGCGGCTTCCGCGGCAATCTGCCGGACGCGGCCGTGACGGAGGAGCAGGGGCCGGCCGATTTCGCCGTGTACCTCGCTCCGGGCACCGGTCCACTGTTACCGCGGGAGGCCGAGGTAATCCATTTGCAAGCTGCGGACCTGCTCGGCTGCGACCCGGAGGAGATCCGCCCGGTCTTCGTCGAATTGCACGACCCTGCCAAGGCCGAATTCTCCTGGATTCCCGAAACCGAGCAGAGTCGCGAGCCCTATCTCGCATTGGTCGCCTTGCTCCGCAGCGGTGCCCATGCAGTGGGCAATCGATGCTGCATGTTGGTGCACGATCTCGGTGCGCCGTTCCCCGCCTTGGAATATCTGAAGGGCTTGGCCGAAATCACCCGCCTGCCGGTGCTGCTGGGGGTATGCCGCAAATCCACCGGGAGCTCCGGCCAGCGCCAGATCCTGGTGCGCCGCCTGCGTTGAGGCAAGGCGTCTTTACGGGAATTTAATGCTGCGATGCCGCATATTTATGGCAGAATAATATAAATAACAAAATGAATGTCTAGAAACACAATGTGCCGAACTCCCATAATCTGCGCGTCGGGTATTGCGCAGGATTTACGTCAAAGGCGACTTGGCATGAAGGCTGCGTATAAAATATAGGTCGGGACGTATAGATTAATGGTAGTAATGACGTCCTTGGTAGTCGGATGTTGGCAGAAGGGGATTGACGAAATGAATGTGTTACTGCGCCGAAAGGCGGCGTTGCTAGCGGGATTGGTCGCGGTCGGCGGCTGGGCCGCACCTGCGCTGGCGAACAGCCAGGTCGCGGATCAGGGGGCGCGTCCCGGATCCTTCCAGGCCATCATGTCCACCAAGTCGCCGGGCACCTTCGGCCAGCCCCTGCTGGCGGCCAACGAAGAGCCGGCCACTCCGGGCGCCTCGTCCAAGCCCGGTTCCTTCGAAAGCATCATGTCCACCAAATCGCCGGGCACTTTCGGTCCGCACCTCGCCGCCGCCAACGCTCCCGAGACCCGGGTCGCCGGCAACGGCTGCCGGCCCGGCTCCTTCGCCGCGATCATGTCGGCCAAGCTGCCGCCGAATGCGCGGCCCGGCAATCCCGAAATGTACAAGGACTGCCGCTAGGGCCGCCCTTTACCAGACTGCGTCAGGTTCGGCCGATAGCGACGATCTGTCGGCCGTCTTTTTTATACGGGGATCGTACAAGACGTTACTCGTCGAGTTGCTGCTGCACCTTCACTGAAACGGAGAACTTTTAAATGAGTCGAAAGACAAACTTCATCGCGCTCGGCCTGGTACTAGCGGCCGCACCGGTGACTGGGGCGTTTGCGCAGGGGGCGGGGAGTTCTGGGAAAGTCTGCAACCCGTACGAGAATTATTCCTGTCTCGACACCTACCTGAACAAGGACGGCGATGACTGGTACGACCGTCTGATCAACTACTACAAGCTGGAGTGGGGCCAGGCCGGTGCGCCGGTGGATCCCAATGCGCCCGCCGGGCGCCGCGAAGGCTGGCCGGATACTCCGGAGACCACCCCGCCGATGCCCTTCACCGAGTGGCCCTACGGCGGCACCCAGAACCTGGGCGTGACGCGCCCCGCTTCGATCGACAGCCCGCTGATGATGGCTATTGCCAACACCTGGCTGGGCAAGGGCATGGCATCGCAGAACATGCAGTTCTACGGCTGGATCGACCCGGGTGGCAACCTCAGCACCAGCACCGCCGATTTTGGCGGCAACTCGCCGGCGGCTTACGACTACAACCCGAATTCGCTGCAGCTCGACCAGTTGGTGGTCTACCTTGAGCGCGTGCCGGACACGGTGCAGAAAGATCACATCGACTGGGGCTTCCGCTTGTCGATGATCTACGGCGAGAACTACCGCTATACCACCGCCTACGGCATCGCCAGCCAGCAGTTGCTGAGCCACAACAACGAGAACGGCGTCGACTTCCCGATGATGTGGATTGAGGCCTTTATCCCCTGGTTCGGCCATGCGGGGACCGACGTGCGTCTGGGCCGCTACATCTCACTGCCGGACATCGAGGCCCAGCTGGCGCCGAACAACTACATGTATACGCACTCCATTACGTATACGCTGGACAACTACACCAACTCGGGTCTGCAGTTCACCACCGGCCTGACCGATAACTTCTTCCTGCAGTATGGCGTCAGCGTCGGCACCGAGGCGCCGCCCTGGCATCTGAACGAGGGCATCAGCAACCCGACCCAGACCGTGACGTTCACCGACCCGCTCTCCAATGCGACCGTCACCGAGACGAACCCGCTCTATCCGGGAGGCAGGTTCAGAAAGGATCCGGGCTCCAAGCTGTCCGGCACGGGCTGCTTCCGTTACAACTTCAACGGCGGCAAGGACAACATCAACGGCTGCGCCGACGCCCTCAACAACGGCAAGTGGGGCTACAACAACCTGCAGTGGTACGGCTTAACGTATTACCACAAGTGGAACGACCACTGGCACGTGGCCTACGAGTTCTACACCGAGCACGAGAACGGGGTGCCGAACAAGAGCAACTCGACCGTGGCGGGCTTGAACAATGCGTACGGCACGGATGGCGGCACGCCGTTCTCCTCGCTGCAGGGTATCAACTTCAACAACCCGAACGAGGCGTACTGCAGTGGATCCAGCCTGGCCAGCTTCAATCAGCTTAGCAATAAAGTGCCCCTGACCTGCGGCGCCAGATCCTACGGCACGGTGGCATACTTCAACTGGTCGCCGAACCCGCTGAACAACTTCTCGATCCGTCCCGAGTTCTACTGGGACAAGCAGGGTCAGCGTACGGGTATCCCGACCCGTTACACGGAGTTGGGCATCGGCTGGCAGCACTGGCTGTCGCCGCAAGTCGAGCTGCGTCCGGAAGTCACCTACTACCGGTCGTGGAACGTCAACGCCTTCAACATCGGCCTCTATGACCAGTCGCATCCGAAGAACAACGAAACCGTTCTGTCGGGCGACGTCATCTGGCACTTCTGACGGGTTGATGGTTTACCCATGTGGTTCCGGTGCGGCAGTCCAGGGGAACGGACTGCCGCACCCGGGGTCACCGGTCACGATTCTCCCAGTGGTCTTGGTCCTGCCGGGCGCAAGCGCCGGCAGGATTTCTTTCACGCCCCAATTCAAGCCGTATCCCCAGCAGTGTCCCGAACCTCATCGCCAGGCCGCTTCACCGTGCCCGCCGCAGCCATCGCCGGAGCCCGCCGTCTAACCTGCGGCCTGCTGATGACGGCCGCGGCTTGCGCGGCGGCCGGCCCCGCCTCTGCCGATGTGGCGCCCGCGGATCCGGCCGGCGCTTCCGCCGCCCCGGCGGTCCCCCAGACCCTGCCGCAACTGGTGGAAGCGCTCAAGCACGGCAACCCCCAGCTCGAACAGGCCCGCCAGGCCTACCTGGCCGCCAGGCAACTGGTGCCACAGGTCAGCAGCCTGCCGGCGCCCCAGTTCAGCCTGCTCGA
>JARLJS010000160.1 GCA_031291075.1 Nevskia sp.
CATGGGGACGCCACACCAAACGCCCTTTCACGGCGGAACCGTAAACCTCGGGGGGTTCGAATCCCCATGGGGACGCCACACCAAACGCCCTTTCACGGCGGAACCGTAAACCTCGGGGGGTTCGAATCCCCATGGGGACGCCACACCAAACGCCCTTTCACGGCGGAACCGTAAACCTCGGGGGTTCGAATCCCCATAGGGACGCCAGTCAGCAAACAACCCGCCCGCAAGGCGGGTTTTTTGTTGGGCGCGTCCTTACCGCACGAGCCCGGCTCCCAGCGGCTGCTCAGCCCCCGAATACGGCGGCGAGCAAGGCATGCAGAGGCTGCCGGAACACGGCCATCATCCCCAACGCCGTGAGAGCGACACCTGCACGCACCACCCAGCTGCCCGCCGGCCGATCCTCTTCATACAGCTCAGGCTTGGTGTAAACCTGATAACGGCCGGTGCTCTTGGTGTTGCGTGCCATTCCTCGCTCCTCGGTGCTGCGGGCCGACCGCGATGAAACCGGCCGACACGGAATACTGTACATCTGTTCAGTATCGCTCCGCAATAGCCTTACATCGTCTTGCGGCTGCGGATGATGCCGTGAAGCCCGGTCTACGGCTGCGACGCGCTTCACGCTGGGCATTAGAACGTCCCCGCAGGCCGAACCGGGGCAGCCACGGATATCCGGCCGTAACGCACCGGGCGAACGGCTACCAACAATCGTTTGGATTCAAGGAAATAGAGCAGGCTTAGTTTTACTAAACCGACCGCTCAGGAAATATAAATTGTTGCGCCGCAACAGACGACGTATAAGTAGCTGTATCAATGAGTTCCGGCGCGCTCTTGCGAAACCGCAACAAGCCGCTGGACGCTAAAGGATCGATACATGGAACTGCCGCTTGTACTACTGGTAAGCGTCGTGCTGGGGGTCTTCGGCCTCAGCGCGGCCGGCCTGGGCCTGCTGATCTGGCGGGACCTGCGCACCACCCGCCGCTCATCCAGGGGCCCTCTGGCTTCCGCCACCAGCCGCGACGGGTGGGGCACGGCCACGCCGCGCCCGGTGCAGTCCGAAGCAGTCACGGCTTAGGTCGGCTGGTCCCGTCCGTCAGCATCCCTTTCCCTCTGGAGAGGGGTCGGGGTGAGGGTGGCACGGCCGGAAGAATTGACCGCGGCCGAGGCAGTGCGCCCTCACCCGCGCCTCACGGCGCGGCCTCTCCCAGGGAGAGGCGACCTGAGACGCCGGTAAATCAATGGGACATCACCGCTAGCCGCCGATCCGCCGGATCAGCGCCTGGGTGAACGCCGCCGTGGTGGCACTGCCGCCCAGGTCGCCGGTGCGGATCCCGTCCACGTTGAGAGTCTCGTCGATCGCGCGGCGCAGGCGGGCGGCCTGGTCCGCCAGCTTGCAGTGGTCGAGCATCATCGCCGCCGCCAGCAACAGGGCGATCGGGTTGGCGATCCCCTTGCCGGCGATGTCAGGCGCCGAGCCGTGCACCGCCTCGAAGATGGCTGCGTCGGTGCCGATGTTGGCCCCCGGCGCCATGCCCAGGCCGCCGACCAGCCCCGCCACCAGGTCCGACAGGATGTCGCCGAACAGGTTGGTGGTGACCAGCGTGTCGAACTGCCAGGGATTGAGCACCAGCTTCATGGCGCAGGCGTCGACGATCACCGTGTCCATGGCGATGCGGCCCTGGTACTTCTTCTCGTAGAGATCCTGCGCCGTCTCCAGGAAGATGCCGGTGAGCGCCTTCATGATGTTGGCCTTGTGCACCACCGTGATCTTCTTGCGCCCCACCGCGATGGCGTGCTCGAAGGCGAACTCCAGCAGGCGCCGGCTGCCCTGGCGGGTGTTGACGCCGGTGGCGATGGCGACCGCGTGCGGGTCATTGTCGATCTGGATGAAATGCTCGTAGCCGGTGTAGAGACCCTCGACGTTCTCGCGCACCACCATCAGGTCGATATTGTCGTAACGGCCACCGGGGATCAGGGTGTGCGCGGGGCGCAGGTTGGCGTAGAGCTTGAACTCCTCGCGCAGCCGCACGTTGGAAGAGCGGTAGCCGCTGCCCGAGGGCGTCTCCAGCGGTCCCTTCAGCGCCAGGCGCGTGCGGCGGATGCTGTCCAGCGTCGCCGGCGGCAGCGGATCGCCGGCGGCCTTCACCCCGCCCAGGCCGGCCACCTGCCGGTCCCACTCGAACGGCGCGTCCAGGGCGTCGAGCACGGCCAGGGTGGCGTCGACGATTTCGGGACCGATCCCGTCTCCGGGGATCAGCGTGGCGGGAATGGGCTTGGGCATGGGATCGTCCTTGAGTAAAGACGCGTCGCGGCGGCGGTGGATTGTAGACGGCCTGTGCTGATCCCGTGCAAATCCCGCGCCGCCCGCGCGTGCAAGCCGGATGCGGGCTAGAATGACGGCGACGTCCGACGGGAGTGGAAAATCCACGGCAGCGGGACGACGTCCAGGGAACCGCGCAAAGGAACGGGTATGGAGCTGAATGCCACACGTCACAACGACATCGTCGTGCTGACGCCCCAGGGCCGCGTCGACCACCTCAACGCCGACGCGTTCGGCAAGGCGGTGGCGCCCTACGTCGAGCAGTGCCACCTCGGCGGGGTACAGCTGCTGTTCGACCTGTCGCACCTCGAGTACATCAGCTCCGCCGGCCTGCGCATCCTCATGCTCGCGTCCAAGCGCGCCATCCCCGCCGGCGGCAAGATCGGCGTAGCCGCGCCCACGCCGACGGTGCGGGAGATCCTGGAGATCAGCCGCTTCGACCTGGTGTTCCCGGTGTTCGACACTGTGCTCAAGGGCGTCGCCACGCTGTCCGGGGCGGCTCCGAAGGGGAGCTGAACGTGCGCATCCGGTTCTGGGGTACGCGCGGTTCCCTGCCGGTGGCGCTGACCGCCGCCGAGTTGCGCCAGAAAGTGGCCGGGGCCCTGGTGCACGCCGGGGGCCGCCGCTTCGAAACCGCGGCCGAGGCGGAAGCCTTCGCCGCCACCCTGCCCTTCGCCGAGGCGCAGACCTTCGGCGGCAGCACCAGCTGCGTCGAGCTGGAGTTGAACGCCCCCGGCAAGGAATCGCACGAATATATCCTGTGCGACCTCGGCTCCGGCGTGCGCTCCTTCGGCAACCGCGTGCTGGCGCGGCACGGCCGCAAGACGCCGAACGTGTTCCATATCTTCATGTCCCACGTGCACTGGGACCACATCATGGGGTTTCCGTTCTTCACCCCCGCCTACATCCCGGGCAACACCCTGCGCATCTACGGCTGCCACGACGGCCTGGAGGACGCGTTCCGCCGCCAGCAGGCGCCGCCGTCGTTCCCGGTGGAGTTCGAATACCTGGGCGCGCAGATCGAGTTCATCAAGCTGGAGCCGGGCCGCAAGTACGACATCGCCGGCCTGCGCGTCACCGCCAAGAAGCAGCTCCACGCCGGCGACTCCTACGGCTACCGGTTCGAGTCGCACGGCAAGGTGGTGGTGTACTCCACCGACTCCGAACACAAGCTGGACAGCGCCGAGGAGACCGAGTCGTTCGTGCGCTTCTTCTTCGGCGCCGACCTGGTCATCTTCGACGCCATGTATTCGCTGGCGGACGCGGTGTCGGTGAAGGAGGACTGGGGCCATTCCAGCAACATGGTCGGGGTGGAGCTGTGCCAGCTCGCGGGCGCCCGCCACCTGGTGCTGTTCCACCACGAGCCGGTGTTCAAGGACGCCAAGATCGCGGAGATCGAGACGGAATCGCGCCGCCTCGAAGCGCTGACCCGGCAGGACGCTCCGGAGCTGACGGTCAGCGCCGCCTACGACGGGCTCGAGATCGACATTTGAAATCCGCCGCCCAGGTCCGCCCGGCGCGGGGCGCGCCCGGGCCATGAGCGAGGACGGCGGCCACCCGGCGGCGGATGCCAACGCCCCCGAGCGAGGCCGGCTCGGCATGACGCGCGGGCATTTCCTCGGCGTGCTGCTGCTGGGCGCCTCGGTGCTGGTGCTGACGCTGCTCGATTCGCCGCTGCAACGCAGCCGGCGCACCGAGGTGTTCGACCTGTACCAGCGCGCGGTGCCGCGCCAGCGCGTCAACGACGGCGTGGTGGTCATCGCCGTCGACGACGCCAGCCTCCGCGCCATGGGCCAGTGGCCCTGGCCGCGCTCCAAGCTGGCCGAGGTGGTGGACAGGATCGCGGCGCAGAAGCCGGCGGCAATCGCCATCGACGCCCTGTTCAGCGAGCCGGACCGGCTGTCGCCGCAGCAGCAGCGCGCGCTGCTGACCAACGCCGGCTTTGCCGACGCCGCTCGTTCGATGGGCGAGCTGCCGGACTACGACCGCGAGTTCGCGGCATCGATCCGCGCCGCGCCGGTGGCGCTGGGCGTGGCGGCGGTCGACGTCGACTCGGGGCTGTCGGCGGACGTTTCCAACCGCACCCCGATCGTGCAGGAGGGCGGGGATCCGGCACCCTTCGTGCCCCATTTCGGCGGCGCCCTGCGCAGCATCGACGTGATCGACAGCGCCGCCGCCGGCCACGGTCTGCTCAACACCGACAGCGCGGACGGCGTGGTGCGCAGCATCCCCACCCTCGCCCGCGTCGGCGGCGGGCTGCTGCCCTCGCTGCCGGTGGACACCCTGCGCCTGGTGGCGCACGAGCCGGCGCTGCGCGTGGTGTCGGACGCGGACGGCGTGCTCAAGCTGGTGCTGGGCGGCCGCACCATCCCCACCGAGCGCGACGGCCAGTGGTGGCTGCATTTCTCCGATCCGTCGGAGCGCCCGCACTGGTCGGTGGCCGCCCTGTTGAAGGGCGACATCCCGCCGGACGTACTGACCGGCCGGGTGGTGCTGCTGGGCTACACCGCGCTGGGCCTGCAGGACTCGGTGGTGACGCCGCGCGGCAGGATGGCGGGCGTGGAGGTGCTGGCCGAGGCCATGGACAACGCCATCGACGGCCGCCTGCTGCGGCGGCCGCGCTGGGCGCGCTGGCTGGAAGTGCTGATCCTGGCGCTGCTGTCGCTGCCGCTGGTGGTGCTGGTGCCGCGGCTACGGCCGCTGACCGCCGCCGGGGTGTTCGGCGTGACGGTCGCCGCCGGCCTTGCCGTCGGCATCCTGCTGTTCCGCCAGTACGCGCTGCTGATCGACCTGGGCAACCCGATCATCGGCGTCACCGTGGTCTTCGCCGGCATGCTGATCATCACCCTGGCGGAAACGCAGTCGCAGCGGCGCCGCCTGCGCGAGGCGCTCAACGACAGCCAGATGGCGCAAGCGCGCCTGGATGGCGAGCTGGACGCCGCCCGCCGCATCCAGATGGGGATGCTGCCGGAGCCGCGGCAGGTGCTCGGAGCGGAAACGCGGGTGGACATCGGCGCGCGCATGCTGCCGGCGCGCAGCGTGGGCGGCGACCTCTACGACTTCTTCAAGCTCGAAGACCACCAACTCTTCGTGGCGGTGGGCGACGTCTCCGGCAAGGGCCTGCCGGCGAGCCTGTTCATGGCCTTGTCCAAGGCGCTGACCAAGGGCGCCGCGTTGCGCTGCGGCGACGACCCCGGCCGCACCCTGCGCGAAGCCGGCGCCACCATCGCCGAGGAAAACCCGGAGCTGTTGTTCGTCACCGTGCTCGCCGCGGTGCTGGACCTGGACAGCGGCCGCCTCGCCTGGTGCAGCGCCGGGCACGAAGCGCCCTGGCTGCTGTCCGCCGCCGGCGCCGCGCCGCACCGGCTGCAAGGTGCCGGCGGCCCGCCGCTGTGCGTGGTAGACGGCTTCGAATACCGCAGCGAGATCGTCTGGCTCCAGCCCGGCGACGCGCTATGCCTGCTCACCGACGGGGTGTCCGAGGCGCAGAACCGCAGGGGCGAGTTCTACGGCGCCGAGCGCATCGGCCGCTGCCTGTCCGGGCTGCCCCGCATAGGAGCGGCGCAAAGCCTGGTGGACGCGGTGCTCGACGACACGCTGCACTTCGCCGAAGGAGCGGAACAGGCGGACGACCTGACCATCCTGGGCTTGCGCTGGACCGGCACGCAAAAGTCCTGAGCCAGCGGATCGTGCGTTCCCTTCTCCCGCTTGCGCGAGAGGGGAAGATGCGTGCACGTAAGAGAAAATGCTCCAGCTACCGCACCAGCACCTCCGCCCGCCGGTTGCGCGGCTCCGGCACGCCCTCGGCGGTGGGGATCAAGGGTTCGCGCTTGCCGCGCCCGGCTACTGCAATGCGGGCGGCATCGAAACCCAGCGCGATCAGCTGCTGCTTCACCGCCTGCGCGCGCTGTAGCGAGAGCTTGTCGTTGTAGTCGTCCGAGCCCTGCGCGTCGGTGTGGCCGATCACCACCACCTCGGCGGCGGGACGGCGCGCGATCTCGGCCAGGATGGCCGGCGCCAGCGCTTTCGATTCCGGCGTGAGGTCGTCGGAATTGACCAGGAAGTAGAAGGTGTAGGCCACCGGCGCCTGCGGCAGCGTGGCGAGCACGCCGCCGAAATCCTTGTTCACGTCCTGCGCGTTGCCGGTGCTGCGCTGGGCCTTGCCGCCGCTCACGGTGGCGGTGTCGTAGGCGGAATTGAGCAGCGTGTCGCCGCCGGCGGAGCCGTGGACGTTGAGCTTGCCGACCTTGCCCTGGTCGTCCGGCAGCAGCACGATGCGGTCCGGCGTGGCGCAGGCGGCCAGCAGCAGGGCGGCAGCCGCGGCCAGGATGCGCCCGGCACGCCTCACGTGCCGCCCGCTTCGACCAGGAACTTGGTGCCCCGCACGCCGAGGATGGTGCTGGGCGTGCGCACCTTCATCGCATCCTGCTCATGATGGGCGATCTTGCCGGATACCACCGCCAGCTTGCCGCTGCTGAGCGTGGTTTCGAAGGCGCCCTCGTGGGTGGTGCTGTTGAAGGCGAAGCGGTCGAGCGACAGCGCGCTGGACGGACCCAGCGACAGCAGGGCGTTGTCCTCGAAGGTGATGCCGGCGCTGCCGTCCGCGCCGGTGACGATGCGGTCCGACTGGAACACCGGCATGCCCACGGTGGCCGGCACGCTGGCGCCGTTGCGCTGCACCGACACGCCACCCTTCACGATCTTGAAAATGCCCGCCGGGGCGTCCGCCCGGCCCGCGCCGCCGGCCAGCATGGCCGCCGCCGCGAGTACACATGCGGTAATCTGCCGCTTCATAAGCTCATCCCTGCCTTTGGCCCAGGCTTCACTATAATCAAAGGAATTCCATAGTACATACTGATGGAGAACAATTGCCAATGGCCTGCCGCAGGGTATCTGTGAACTGTGTCACACCTGCGCCCACCGGCAGGCCGCCGGCGCAGTATCCTGCCCGCTGGCGCTGAGCGCGGGGTCAAGGAGGATTCCGGGGGGATGAACGCTTCCAAGCAGAGCTTTCCACCCTGCAGCGAAAGCCTGGACGCCGTGATCGGCTTTGTCGAGCGACGCTCCGGCGAACTCCAGCTGCCCCACGCCACCTGCCTGCGCCTGCAACTGGTGGCCGAGGAACTGTTCACCAACACCTTCCGCCACCAACCCTGCGCAGAGCGGATCCCGGCCACCGTCAGCATCGAGGCCGTCGGCGAGGAAGTGGAGCTGGTGTACGA
Organism: Nevskia sp.; assembly: GCA_031291075.1. Taxonomy (GTDB): domain Bacteria; phylum Pseudomonadota; class Gammaproteobacteria; order Nevskiales; family Nevskiaceae; genus Nevskia. The sequence continues at coordinate 7,543 of JARLJS010000160.1, forward strand.
GGACAGCGAACCGGAGTGGAACCCCCTGCTCCACATCGACCGCTCCCACCTGGAACTGCCGGTGGCGCAGCGGCCGGTGGGCGGATTGGGCATGGTGCTGATCCAGTCGTTCGCGCAGGACCTGCACTACGAACGGCACGAGGGGCGGAATCGGATCAGGGTGAGGTTGCGGCGGGAGGCGGGGTAGGAATTTCCGCAGCGGAGCATTTTCCGCCACAGGAAAGTGATTGGGCTCGTAGGTCGGGGTGAGCTTGCCAACCCCAACCATCTACGACTGATTCGCAAATCAAAGGAGGCGTGCTCGGCACGCCCTTCCCTTCCGGACCCCGGCTTTCGCCGGGGTGACGCATCGAATCGGGCTGCTCTTTGTCGTCCAGCACCGCTGGAAAATCGACGGCCCTTTGAATAAGCCCTTTAAATCGCCCCTCTTAGCTCAGATACCGCGAATCTTCGAGGCTTGCGGTCCCTTCTTGCCCTGGGTGACTTCGAATTCAACCTTTTGGCCCTCCTTCAGGGGACCACCGCCTTGCACTTCATTGATGTGCGCAAAGAGATCCTTACCCCCATCAGCGGGCGTGATAAATCCAAAGCCTTTGGATTCGTTGAACCACTTGACCGTTCCAGTACCGTTGTTAGCCATGTCGTAATGTCCTTTGTGCAGGCAGCACCACTCTCATTGTAGGCGTAAGGCGGCGTGATAGCACGGCGCGGCCGATACGGGGTAAGGGCAACCTGCGAACCGCGGGGCACCTACCGCATCGAACTCCGCGCCAACAAACTCGCGATGCGCTGGTACCCGCTGGGGAACAGCCGCACCATCAGGTCGATGGCGTGGGCATCGGGCCCCACCAGCACGCGGCGCTTGTTGCAGCGCACGGCCTTGAGGATGATGGCGGCGGCGCGGTCGGCGGTGGTGATGAACATCTTCTCGAATTTTTCCGAGCTGCGCTTGTCGTCCAGGCCGATGTCGCGGATCGAGGCGGTCATACGCGCAGCCTTGGCGATATTGGTCTTGATGCCGCCTGGGTGCACCGAGGTGGCGCTGACCGGCACTCCCGCCAGCTCCAGCTCCTGTCGCAGCGCCTCGGTGAAGCCGCGCACGGCGAACTTGGTGGCGTTGTAGGCGGACTGGCTGGGCACGCCCATCAGGCCGAACACGCTGGAGGTATTGATGATGTGGCCGTCGCCGGAGGCCTTGAGGTGCGGCAGGAAGGCCTTGGTGCCGTACACCACGCCCCAGAAGTTGATGCCGACGATCCACTCGAAGTCTTCGTAGGAGACGCCGTCGACGGTGGCGCCCAGGGCGACGCCGGCGTTGTTGAAGATGAGGTTGACGCGGCCGTGGTCGCGCGCCACTTCCTCGGCCCAGGCGTAGACGGCGGCGCGGTCCGCCACGTCGACCTTCTTCGAGGTGACTTTCACGCCGTACTGCGAAGCGAGCCGCACGGTCTCGGCCAGGCCAGCCTCGTTGACGTCGCTGAGGGCGACTTCGCACTTGCCGCGGGCGAGCTGCACCGCCAGCGAGCGGCCCATGCCGGAACCGGCGCCGGTGATGGCGGCGACTTTGTTTTCGAACGATTTCAAACCTGCTCTCCCCGCTTGCACTGATGTTTGTGGTGCGGCCGGTATGGCTGGCCGCCTGGCTAGTGTGCTGCCCCATTTACCAGCATCTTCTCTCGCCTCTCCCCCTGGGAGAGGCCGCGCCGTGAGGCGCGGGTGAGGGCGCTCCGCCTCAGCCGTGGTCAAATCCTTCCGGCCGTGGCGCCCTCACCCCCGCCCCTCTCCCAAAAGGGAGAGGGACACTGACTTGCGGGCCATCGCACTAGAGTAATCGCTACTGCCCGCCGCCGGCCACCGGTCTCACGCCGCGCCTGCGGCGAGCTTCGCCCGCCTGCCCTGCGCCGGCGCCGCCCGCTCGTCCTGCGCCGTGTAGCTGGCGAGGTCGAAGCGGCTGACCAGGCGGCGGAAGCGGAAGGTGAAGCCCGGCCACAGCGTGGTGTTCTTGCCGCTCGGGTGCAGGTACCAGCTGTTGCAGCCGCCGGTGTTCCAGATGGTGTGTCCAAGCTGCTTCTGCAGGGTACTGTTGAAACCGGCCTGCACCTCGGGCTTGACGTCGACGCTGCGCAGGCCCTGCGCGTCCATCTGGCGCAGGGCGTCCAGCACGTATTTCACCTGCGACTCGATCATGTAGACCATGGAGTTATGGCCCAGCCCCGTGTTCGGCCCCATCAGGATGAACAGGTTGGGGAAGCCGGCGACGGTGGTGCCCTTGTAGGCTTCCGGGCCGTCCTTCCAGGCATCCACCAGGTCCACGCCGTCGCGGCCGAACAGCATGCCGCGCGGCATCGGGTCGGTGGCGTGGAAGCCGGTGCCATAGATGATGGCGTCCACCGCGCGTTCCTTGCCGTCCGTGCCGACGATGCCGTGGGCGCGCACCTCGCGGATGCCGCTGTCGATCACTTCGACGTTGGGCTGCGCCAGCGCCGGGTAGTAGTCGTCCGAGATCAGCACGCGCTTGCAGCCGATGGTGTACTTGGGGGTGAGCCTAGCGCGCAGCTCCGGGGCCTTGATGTGGCGGTGGATGTGGCGCACGCCCTCCACCTGCACCAGCTTCATCAGCCTGGGGCTGACGGTGAAGCCCAGCGCGCGCGCCTCCAGCATCCAGTAGATGGCGCCGCGGAACAGGCGCTGGCTCAGCGGCAGGCTCTTGAACAGGCGGTGCTCGAAGGCGCCGATGCTGCGGTCCGGCTTGGGCACGATCCAGGGCGGCGTGCGCTGGTACAGGTCCAGCCGCGCCACCTCCTTCTGGATCTGCGGCACGAACTGGATGGCGGAGGCGCCGGTGCCGATCACCGCGACGCGCTTGCCGGCGAGGTCGTAGTCATGGTCCCACTGCTGCGAGTGGAAGCTCCTGCCCTTGAACTTCTCCAGGCCCTTGATGCCTTCGGGATAGGCCGGCCGGCTCAGGCCGCCCATGCCGGAGACCAGCACCTTGGCGGAGAGCTGGCCGCCGTCGGCGGTCTTCAGGCGCCATACCGATGCCTTCTCGTCCCACTTGGCGGTGGTGACCTCAGCGTTGAAGCGGATGTGCGGGCGGATGCCGTACTTGTCGGCGCAGTGCCGCAGGTAGTTCCAGATCTCCGGTTGGGGCGAAAACATGCGCGACCAGCCCGGGTTCGGCTCGAACGAAAAGGAGTACAGGTGCGACTGCACGTCGCAGGCGCAGCCGGGGTAGTGGTTGTCGCGCCAGGTGCCGCCGACGTCGGCGGCCTTCTCCAGCACCACGAAGTCCTCCACGCCGGCCTGCTTGAGGCGGATCGCCATGCCCAGGCCGGAAAAGCCGGTGCCGACGATGGCGACGCGGACAGGGCCGCTCCTGGTGGCGCTCCTGGTGGCGCTCCTGGGGGCGCTCTTGCGCGCGGAAGCGGCAGACGGCTTGGGCATGCAGCGGGTCTCCGAAATACCGGCAAACGGCATCCCTTGGGCCGCAAGCCTCCCGGGATACCCTTATGTATACATTTGTCTACTTAGAGTAGACGCGTGTATACTGCATGTCAAGCAACCGCCGAACATTGGCCGCAATGCCTGCCAAGCCGCGCAAACCTGCCATCCAGTCCTCCCCCCCCGCGGAAGCCGCCACGCCGGTCAACGGCCGCCGCCGCCTGATGCAGGCGGCGCTGCGGGTGGGCGCACAGAAGCGCGGCCTGCAGGCGCTGGGCCTGCGCGAGCTGGCGCGCGAGGCGGGCCTGAATCCCAACACGTTCTACCGCCACTTCGACAGCCTGGACGATCTCGGCCTGGCCATCATCGAGGAACTGGGCCGCGACCTGCGCACCACCCTGCGCGGCATCCGCCGCACGGTGTCCAGCGTGGCGGAAGTGTCGCCGCGCACCATCGAGTTCGTGTTCGACTACGCCCGCGCCAACCCGGAGGGCTTCATCGTCGCCGTGCGCGAGCTGCACGGCACCATGCCGGCGGTGCGCGAGGCGCTGCAGCGGATGATCGCCGACGTGGCCGAGGAAATGGTCGAGGACGTGCTGTTCCTCGACGCCGCGCCCGGCCTGGAGCTCGCCACCCTGCGCGAGATCTCCATCGCGGTGGTCCAGCAGGTGTTCCTGCTGACGCTGGACTACCTGGAGCACCCCGAGCGCCGCGAGCAGATGCTGCGGCGCACGGTGCGCTTCATCGACATGCTGTTCGCCGGCGCGCTGACCATGCAGACGCTCAAGGTGGAAAGCCTGGCCGACATGCTGGCCTTGCAGACGCGGCCGAAATGACACCCTATGATGGGCGCTGGGCCGTCTCTTGGAGCGGGCTGGCATGAAGCTTCGAACCACTTTGTCGGGCATCACGCAGTTGCTGGCCGCCGCGGCGCTGGCGGCATCCGGGTCCGCCGCGGCGCAGGTGCGCTGCCCGCCGGGCCAGCGCGCCTGTGTCGGCCCTTACGGCGCCAGCTGTTTCTCGCCCAGCAGCGGCGCGGTCTGCGCCGCCGGGCTGCTGTGCGGACAGGGCCAGCGCGCCTGTCTGGGCGCCTACGGCGCGACCTGCTTCTCCCCATCCTACGGCCAGATCTGCGCGCAGGGCCTGGTCTGCGGCCAGGGCCAGCAGCTCTGCGGCAGCGGAGCCTATCCGCACTGCTTCACGCCTTCGGCCGGAGAGACCTGCAACTGAGCGCCGGACGGCGGGCCTCAACATAACAACGTACATAACAACGGGTTTCACCAGGAGGAAAGGATCATGTCGTTGCAGGCACAGGCGGACGCGCTGCTGAAACGCGCCGCGGACGCAGGCGATGTACCGGGCGTGGTGGCGATGGTGACGAACCGCGAAGGCACACTGTACGAAGGTGCTTTCGGCCGACGCTCGCTGGCCGACCCGGCGCCGATGACCACCGACACGGTGGGCCTGATCGCCTCGATGACCAAGGCGCTGACCTCCACCGCCGCGCTGCAGCTGCTGGAGCAAGGCCGGGTGGACCTGGACAGCCCGGCATCGCGCTGGCTGCCCCAGCTGGCCGAGGCCGAGGTGCTGGAGGGCTTCGACGACGCCGGCCAGCCGCGCACGCGCCCGCCGAAACGGCCGGTGACCCTGCGCCACCTGCTCACCCATACGTCCGGCTTCGGCTACGAGTTCCTCAGCGTGCCGCTGCAGAAATACCACGAGGCGCGCCGGGTCCCCAGCATCTTCGGCTGCGCCCTCGCCGCCCTGCGCCAGCCGCTGTTGTTCGACCCCGGCGAGCGCTGGCAGTACGGCATCGGCATCGACTGGGTGGGCCAGCTGGTGGAAGCGGTCAGCGGGCAAAAGCTGGGCGCCTACCTTGCCCAGCACGTGCTCGGCCCCGTCGGCATGCAGGAGACCGCCTTCGTGCCCACGCCGGACATGGCGCCGCGCCTCGCCCGCATCCATCAGCGCGGCCCGGACGGCAAGCTGGTGCCGCTGGATTTTCCGCTGCCGCAGGAGCCGGAGTTCGAGATGGGCGGCGGCGGCCTGTTCGGCACCGCCGGCGATTACCTCAAGTTCGTGCGCATGATCCTCAACCGCGGCCTCGCCATCGGCGGCCGCGTGCTGCGGCCGGAGACGGTGGAGCTGATGTCGAGCAACCAGCTCGGCGCGCTGGAAGTGCTGCCGGCCAAGAGCGCCAACCCGCTGCTCACCAACGACATGGCGCTGCCGCCCGGTATCCCCCACCGTTGGGGGCTCGCCTGGATGATCAACGAGAAGCCGCTGCCCACCGGCCGTCCCGCCGGCAGCCTGATGTGGGCCGGCCTGACCAATTCCTATTACTGGATCGACCCGCATACGGGCATCGGCGGCGTGGTGCTGATGCAGATCCTGCCATTCGCCGACGTCAAGGCGATGCCGCTGTTCCTGAACTTCGAGTACACGGTCTACCAGAACCTCTGACATGCCCGCCAAGCGCAGTGCCGGCAACCGGCAAACGCGCGCGCCGAAGAGCCGCAAGACCCCGGCGCGCAAGGGCCGGCTGACCGCCTTCGTGCTGGCCGGCGGCGGCAGCCTGGGCGCGGTGCAGGTGGGCATGCTCAAAGCCTTGATGCAGCGCCGGGTGGTGCCGGACCTGGTGGTGGGCGCGTCGGTGGGGGCGATCAACAGCGCCTATTTCGCCGGCCGGCCGGATGCCAAGGGCACGGCCCAGCTCGAGCAGATCTGGCTCGGCATCCGCCAGGAGGACGTGTTCCCGGTGTCGCTGCGCGCCGGGCTGGGGGCGCTGCTGGGCCGCCGGAACTACTTCGTGGAGCCCGATAACCTGGCGCGCCTGATCGGCAGCCTGCTGCCGTTCAAGGACTTCGCCGACGCCGCCCTGCCCTGCCACGTGGTCGCCACCGACATCTACAACGGCCAGAACGTGTGCTTCTCCGAAGGCGATGCGCCCAAGGCGGTCCTCGCCAGCGCCTCGATCCCGGCGGTCTATCCGCCGGTGCAGTACGGCGACCGCTACCTCGTCGACGGCGGCGTGGCCAGCAACACGCCGATCTCCAGCGCGGTGGCGCTGGGTGCGCAGCGCGTGATCGTGCTGCCGACCGGCTTTTCCTGCTCGATCACGGAGCCGCCGCGCACCGTGGTGGCGGCGGCGCTGCACAGCCTCAACCTGATGATCATGCAGCAGTTGGTGCGCGACACCGCGCTCTACGCCGATCGCGCGGAGATCGTGGTGGTGCCGCCGCTGTGCCCGGTGGACGTGACCCCGTACGACTTCTCGCAGACGGCCTCGCTGATCCGCCGTGCCGAAACGTCGACGGCGGAATGGTTGCTCGCCGGCGGGCTGGAGTCGGTGGAGGTTCCGCACACGCTGGTGCCGCACCACGACGGCGACGATCCGGATTTTCCGTATCTGGTGCCGCAGGAAACCGGTTGACGGGAGTACGCCCAGGCTATAGCGCCGCAGGTACTGTGATCAGCGCGCCGCCTGCGGTTGCGCAATCATCGGCGCGGCTGGAGAGGGACTGCCTGTCGCGGCCTTGCGATGCTTCAACGCGAGGGCCGGCTTCTCCAGCAGGTGCCAGGAACCGTAAGCACAGAAGCCGGTTGCGATGGCAGCGAGGATGACGTGCGGCCAGAGGCTGGTGACGCCGGCGAATCTCACCACGCAATGCTGGCAGACCATGCCCCAGACATACCAGCCGTAGGAGTAATCGTTCCTGCCAAAATGGGCCAGCCACCTGGGCGGCTTGCGCAGGCCCAGCCACAGCACGACGTAGGGCAGAAACAGGTTCCACAGCAAGCCTTCCTTATCCAGCGCGAACTGCGGGCACAGGACCAACAGGGCCAGCAACAACAGCTACTTGTTGAAAACGATGTATTCGCGGAAATACCAGACCACCGCGCCGCCAAAGAAGTAGGAGATCAGGTCCGAGGGAACCCCGCTGCTATCGTGGCTTTGCAACAGCATTGCCGAAAGGTAAACGGCCAACACGACATGCCGCATGTGGAGACGGAACAATGAACCCAACGCCGCAAGGGTGACGTAGAAGATGGCTTCATGAGCCAGGGTCCACAGCGGGGTGTTGACGATCGGATAGGGGTTGTCGACAAACACCCCGGGAAGGGTGAGCTGCAGGTCGAAGACCAGGTTCAGCAGATACTTCCAGGTGTGGGAATCCGCGAAGTACCTGGATAGCGGCAGATCGGTGGCGAGCGGACCGATAACGAAGATGGTGAGCAGCACCACCGTCCACAGTCCGGGCAGGATCCGCAGCCCACGGTTCTTGAGGTATTGAAAGGTGCTCGACCGCTGATCCCAGGAACGGGCGATCAGGAAGCCGCTGATGATGAAGAACACATAAACGCCGAAGTACCCCTGAATGGGCAACGGTTTGCCGGTCACCAGGTGCTCATGGCTCAAGAACACCAACAGGGCGGCCGACAGGCGCAGCAGGTTGAACGCATTGTCCCTGCCGCCGCGCATCAAATCGCCCACGTGGATTGTCTTGTCAGCCCGCACCCGCCCTCTCCGCAGCAAGTGAATCGACACGGATCGTGCCCACAATTTACTTGCTGCCACCGCATATTCAGCATCCGGCTTCGGTTGACGGCGGCGGCGGGCGACACCCGGATCAAACCCGGCGACAGGCGGCGTGGCGCCGCCTTGCCGGTTAACAGATCTTTACGGTAAGCAACCCGGTTGCGGTTGGTGAGCAACTGTAAGCAAGCGTGTCCTAGTCTTAATTCAGCACAAGAAGACGCACGCTGCTGTGATGCCCATCACAGATCGAGCCCATCTCCACGTCAGTGCACGTACCGCGCCTGCACCGCGCCCGGGCTGAAGTCGCCTTCCTTCATCGGCACGTTGTAGACCGGCGGCGCGTCCTCGGCGTAAAGACGGTTGGCGAAGTAGACGCCGCTCTTGAGGTCGTAGGTGACCACCGGCGCGCAGTTGGCGGCCTGCACGTTGTAGGACTCCAGCAGGTGGCCCTCCTGGAAGCGCCAGGGCAGGCCATCGTGGTCGTAGTTCACCACCAGCGCGGCGTTCCAGCTGTCCTCATCGACGTAGAACACGCGCTTGCCGAAGCGGTGGCTGTTGCCCGGGCGCAGCGTCGCCTCCACCACCCACACGCGGTGCAGCTCGTAGCGCGTGGGCGCCTGGTTGAAGTGGCCGCGCTGCAGGAGCTGGGCGTAGTGGTAGCTGCCGTCGCCGATGTGGTAAGCGTTGTAAGGGATATACAGCTCACGCTTGCCCACCAGCTTCCACACGTAGCGATCGAACAGGCCGTTGTACATGTCGACCATGTCGATGAAGTAGACGCCGGCAGAGCCGGGGAAGGGCTGGTCGTAGCCCACCGGCGGAATGCGGAACAGTCGCGGGATGCCGCCCGGCGCCACCCACACGCCGCGCGCGTCCTTGAGCTGGTTGGCGGTTTCGTGGACCAGCGCCAGGATGTCGATGCCGTTGCGGTCGCGCGAAAACCAGGTGAGGTAGTAGAGCAGGATGTTGTGGCTGGCGATGTCCACCGGGTCCTGGATATTGCCGTAGCGGTAATACACGTGCTCGGTCTGCTTGAGCGTCTGCATCGAACCGCTGGGCTCGACCGCGGCCTGGGTGGACTGCGACTGCATGGTGTCGCCGCGATAGCGCAGGCGGTGGTTCCACATCACTTCCACCCCGTTCTGCGGTTGCGGGAACGGGAAGCCGAGGCGGGCGTCGGCCAGCGAATCGGCGGCGATGGTGCGGGCCTTGCCGCGGTTGGCCTGGGTGGCGGCGTAGATCGCCTGCGGGTAGCCCACGCTGCGGCGCGTCGGGTACACCGGCATGGTGTAGTCGGGGAACTTCTCGAACAGGGCCTTGTGGCCGTCGCTCAGCTGCCCGGCGTACTGCTTGTAGTTGGCGGCGGTGATGACGAACAGCGGCTTGTCGTCCGGGTAAGGATCGGTGAGGCGCCCACCGGGCTGGTAGCTCGCCGGCCACTGGCTGCGGGTGAGCCCGCCGGTCCAGGGCGGGATGACGCCGTCGGCCGAACCGCCCTGCTGGGCACCCACCGGCGTGAGCCCGCCGCTGCCCGCCGCAACCTCGGACGCCGCCGCCGGCGGTAACGCCGGGGTCACCGCCGTCGGGGCGTCCGCCACCGCGACCGGCCCGCCCATCAGGCCGGTGGACATGGTCGGCGCGGAGGTGTCGTGCACCCGCCGCTGCGCGGCGGCGGCCAGCGCCTGCTCGCGCGCCTGGCCGGACTCGAGGTAACGCGCCCACTGGGTGGCGAGGGCGCGGTTGGCCGGGTAGGCCGCGGCCTCGCGGAACGCCTTGGTGGCGCCGTCGACGTCGGCCTGCTGGTACAGCGCCACGCCCAGCGCCATCAGCGCCGGTCCGGATTTGCCGCCGGTGGCGATGCCCTGCTGCAGCGCCTGGGCGGCCTCGCGGTACTCCTCGCGATCGAGGTGAAGCTGGCCGAGCTGCAGGTACAGCTCGCTGGACGGTTTCGCCGCCAGGGCATCCTGCAGCGCCGGGATGGCGAGCGAGGATTCGCGCGCCTGCACCCACATCGCGGCGAGCAGGCGCAGGTTCTGCGCATCGCGCGGCACCTTGCCCGCGTCCATCCAGCCCTTGAGGGTGGAGCCGGCCTGGAACGGCGCGCCGATCTGCGCGGTGAGCTCCACCAGCTGCAGGCGCTGTTCGGTGCTGTCGAGGTAGCCCAGGCGGCTGGCCACCTCCATCACCGCGTGGGCGCGGTCCTTCTCGCCGGACTTGAGGTAGAGGGCGGACAGGCGCATCCAGTCGTCGCGCGCGCTGGGCTGGTCGCGCACGATGCCTTCCAGCACCTGTGCCGCCTCCCGCTCCTGGCCGTTGCCGACATAGGCCGAGTACAGGGCGCGGCGCCAGCTCATGTCGGGCGCGCGTGCCGCCGCCACGCCCTTCTGCAGCGGCGGCACGGCGTCGTGGTAACGCTTCTCCTGCAGGTAGGCCGCGCCCAGCGCCACCAGTTCGTCGGGCGACAGCGCGGCGCCGGCGCGGTAACGCGGCTCGATGTTGGCGAGTACGCTCTTGGGATCGCCGCTGCCGACGCGCAGCGAGGCGAGGTCGTTGCGCATCTGCTGTTCGGCCGGGCCCGACAGCGCGTGCTGCGCCAGGGCATCCTCCAGGTACTTGGCGGCGCCGGTGTAGTCCTTGCGCTGCGCGGCGGCGGCGGCGAGCTCCCGCAACAGCATGGCCTTGGCGTAGGGATCGGTCGCCGTCTGCAGCTGTTTCTGGATATCCTGCGCCTGGTTCTGCTGCTGCGGCGTGGGAGTCTGGATCACGCGCTCCTGGCTGCGGTACTGGTCGCCACGCGCCGGAGCGAGGGCGAGCAAGGCCGCGATGGCGCAAAGACAGCCTCGCCTGCGCCGCTCCGGGAACCGGTGAGTACGAGCCGGAAACCGCATCTCAGCGCCAGTTGTACTGGCAGTCGTCGGGGTCCATCGGCACCCGCTGGTCGACCTCGCGTGCATGACCGGTTTCGGCGTAGATCCAGTTGGAGATGCTTTCGATCGCCGCGGCCTCGTAGACCCCGCGCGGGTCGGCGTCGACGATGCGCACGTCGCGCACGCGGCCGTTGGGCATCACCACGAACACCGCCTCCACCCAGCCCTTGATCTTCTGCTTGCAGGCCCACTCCGGCATCTGCGGGCGCGCGGTGGACAGCGGCACCAGCTCCTTGCCGGAGAAGCCTTCGCCGTGGCCGATGCCGCCCCCGCCGGCGCCACCGCCGTTGCCATTGCCGCCGCCGCCCCGGCCGAAGCCGCCGAACACGCCGGAGCTGCCGAGGCCCAGGCCGCTGCCGAGGTTGACCGGGCCGCCGCCGACGGCGACCTCCACCGGCGTCGGCGTGATCGAGATCGACGGCGTGGGGATCGGCGGCAGGTCGGCGCGCGCCAGCGAGGGCGGCGCGGCCGGAGGCGGCGGGGGCGCCGCGTCCGGCAGCGTCATCGGCTCCGGCGGCTTGTCCTCCTCCTTGTCCAGCTTGACCATCGCCACGCTGTCGACCTGTTCCGGCGGTGCCGGAGGCGCCTCCGGCGCGCGGATCATCCAGCGCATCAGGATCACCAGCAGCAGCACGATGGCTAGCGCGGCCAGCGGCGTCACCACCCAGCGCAGGCGCTGCAGGCCGCCGCCGGGACGCAGCGCACCGGCCTGCACCGCGGCGGCCGTGTTCACCTCAGCGACCGCCCGGGCCGGTGGCCGGCGTGGCGGCGATGGCCACGTCCTCGATGCCGGCCAGCTTGGCCTGGTCCATGGCGTCCACCACCAGGCCGGTGCGGGCATCGCGGTCGGCCTGGATCACCACCGGCGCCTGCGGCTTCTGGCTGCGCAGGCGCTGCAGCGTGGCGCGCAGCAGGCGCACGTCGACGTGCTGGCGGTCGACCACGATGTCGCCCTGGGCCGAGATGGCGACGAAGATGCTGCTGTTGTCCACCTTCTTCGCGGTCTTGGCGCTGGGCCGGTTGATCTTGATGCCGGCCTCGGTGACGAAGGCGGTGCTGATGATGAAGAAGATGAGCAGGTTGAGGAAGAAGTCGAGCATCGGCGCAAGGTCGATGTGCACCTCTTCCTGCTGCTGGGTATGACGGCGGATTTTCATCGCGGCGCGCTCATTCGGGCAGCAGCAGGTCCGGCAACCGTTCCGACTCGGCGCGCACGCGCGAGCTGAGCTGCACCGAGAAGAACAGGCCGAGCAGGCTCACCACCAGTCCCGCCAGGGTCGAGATCATGGCGTGCGAGACGCCGTAGGCCATGGCGCGCACGTCGGACTGGCCGGCGGCGGTCATGGCGTCGAACACCTCCAGCATGCCGGTGACGGTGCCGAGCAGGCCCAGCAGCGGCGCCAGCGGCACCATCACGCGGATCAGGGGCAAGGTGGCGCTCATGCCGATCTTGAGCTCGGAGATGAGCAGCTCGCGGATGCGGTGGGCATGCCAGGAGCGGCGCTCGCCGCGCTCCGACCACATCAGCAGGCGGCGCCGCACCTCCGCCGGATGGATGCGCGAGAAATACCAGTAGCGCTCCAGGATCAGGGTCCACATGACCAGCGCCGCCAGCAGGATCCACTTCAGCACCCAGCCGCCCAGGTGGAAGAAGTCGCCGGCCGACTCGAACGGGTCGGCGAAGCCCTGGGCGATGGCATCCCACAGTCCGGAAGTCATCAAGCCTGCACTCCGTGCTGCTGCTCCAGCCGCCGCGCCAGCAGGCCGGCGCTCTGCTCGTCGAGGATCTGCACCAGTACGCGCGAGCGCGCCGCCAGCACGCTGTTGATGAACAGGATCGGGATGGCGATGATCAGGCCCAGCACGGTGGCGATCATCGCCTGCGAGATGCCGCCGGCCATCACCTTGGGATCGCCGGCGCCGATCTCGGTGATAACCTGGAAGGTGATGATCATGCCGGTGACGGTGCCGAGCAGGCCCAGCAGCGGGCCGGCCGCCACCACCATGCGCAGGAACGGCTGGAAGCGCTCCAGCTTGGGCGTCTCGCGCATCACCGCTTCCGAGATGCGCGTCTCCAGCACCTCCGGGTCGTGCGAGGCGGTGTCCTGCTTGAGGCAGCCCAGCACGCGGCCGAGCGGGTTGTCCTCACGCGGCGCGTCGATGTTCTGCAGCTGGCGCGTGATGCGCCCGCCCACCACGAACAGGTAGGCGAGCTGGAACAGCGCCAGCGCGGCACCGATCAAGCCGACCAGGATGATGACGTAACCCACCACGCCGCCCTGGTTGATGCGCTCGATCAGGGTCGGCCGCTGCGCCGCCAGCTTGAGCAGGCTGCCGCCGGTGGGGTCCACCGGCACCGGCGCCCACGAGGACGCCGACTCGAAGGCCCCGGCCAGCCCGGTGTCCTGGGTCTGGCGCTCGGCCACCTGCAGGTGACCGCCGGGCTGCGTGACGAGGTAACGTCCGCCGCTGACCGCGATGAAGGGCCCCACCCGCGTCACCGCGGCGCGCCCCGGCTGGCCATCGGCGCCGATCACCTCGGCCTCGAAGCGGGCCACCTTGCCGTTCTCGGTCATCTCCTGCTGCAAGGTGAACCAGAAATCCTCGAGCTGCCTGGGACTGGGCAGGACGTTGGGGTCGGCCAGGCTGTCGAGCAGCTTGAGGCGCTCCGGGAACTGCCCGCTGATGTAGGAGTCGGCGATGTCGCTCTTGAACTGCGCCGCCGCCTCGCGCACGGCGGCATAGGCCTGGCCAAGATCGCCGGCCTGCGCCTGCAGCTGGTTCTTGAGCTCGGCGATCGCCTTCTGGTTGCCCTCGTAGCGGACACGGATGCCGTCGGCCCGCCCCTGCGCGGCGCGCTCCTCCGCCTCGGCCTGCGCCAGTTGCGCCTGCTGCTCGTTGCGGTTGCGCAGGAAGCGCTGCTCGCGGTCCTGGTCGATGCGTGCGTTCTGCTGGGCGGACTCGCGGATCTGCCGCAGCAGCTCGTCCAGCCCCTGGGGTGCGGCCGCCAACGCCGACGGCACCAGGGCGTCGAGCAGATCGCCGCCCAGCTCACGCAAGGCCACCCGCCACGCCGGCGGCAGCGCCGACTGCACCGGGGCCGTGCCACCGGCCGGCGGCACCGGCAGGATCAGCACTTCCGGCGCCGCGGTCTCGTGCGCGATCTTCAAGCCCTCGCGAACGGCGGCGCGGTAACGATCCTGCAGCGGCCGCCACTGCTTGGCCGCGGCGTCCCAGCAGGCGGCTTCGCGGCCGTCCAGGCTGAGCGAATACAAGGCCACCCGGCCCAGCCGCAACACGTCAACCACCCGCGTGCCGCCGCCTTCCAGCTGGAGCTGCATCCGTTCGGCGCCCAGGCCGTGGCCGTAGGCGGCCTCGATACGGTAGGCCTCCAGCACGCGGCGGTACTTCTCCGCCTGCGGCTCGGCCGGATCGGTCATCAGCCGCTTCAGGCTGGCTATGCGCTCACGACGCTCCTGCAGCAGGAACGGCAGGTCCATCCCCACGAACTTGTCGAGGCTGTCGATCATGCGCAGCAGCAGCGGCGTGATGTCGTGCGAGCTGCCGGTGAACTGCTGCAACTGCTGCTGCAGCGCAGCGCGGTCGGCGTCCTGCGAGGCCAGCAGCGGCCCGATCTGCTGGGCGTAGACGTTGAGCTGCTGCGTCTGCCACAGCGCCGCACGGTAGCGCTCCAGCATGGTGCGCGTCTGGTCGTCGAGCTGGTTGATCTGCTGCTGTGCCGCGCTGGCGGCACGGCCGGCCTGCAGCGTGGCGTCCACCGCCGGGGAGCCGCCTGCATTCTGAGCGCCGGCAGCGCCGCAGAAGCCGGCGAGCAGTGCCGCCAGTACGGCGCATCGCGCTCGTTTCATTCGAATCGCGTCCTCCTCGCACTCTTTATGAACCTCGACCCGCAGCGGGGGCGAGAGTTCCGCACCGTCGCGCGGCAAGGAACCCTGATCAGGCTCTGGTTATCAGTACCGGGATTGTTTGCGCCGGTGCGGCGCGGCGCATTGGCCGCGCGGCGCTCCGGCTCATGGCTGTAAGGTAACACCCGCGCGCCCGCTCCACCACCGGCGGGCGCTACGGAGAATGGGGCTAGTATGATGTCCCGTCGATTCACCGGCATCTCATCGCCTCTCCCCCTGGGAGAGGCCGCGCCATGAGGCGCGGGTGAGGGCGCTCCGCTTCAGCCGTAGTCAAATTCTTCCGGCCGTGCCGCCCTCACCCCTGCCCCTCTCCCAAAGGGAGAGGGATACTGATTTTGTGCCGATGTGCACGACATCACGCTGGCTAGCTGACCTGCCTGTCCCCCTTTTGGGGGCGTCGATGGCGGCCTTGATGGTCTGATCCGTCAGCTTGGCGGTATCACGACGACTCCGCGGGGCGGGTCAACAGGCCCTAGACCGTGAGCACGGCGCGGAACTGCGCCTTGCTCATGTTCTGGAAGGTCTCCTCCGCCTGTTCCAGCGGGTGTGTTTCGACCATCGGCCGCACGCCTTTGAGGGCGGCGAAGGCCATCGCGTCCTCGCTGTCCTTGGCGTGGCCGCTGTACCAGCCGGTGACGCTGCGCCGGCCGAACACCAGCAGGTCCGGGGATATGCCCAGGGGCTGGTGGTCGGTCGCCACGAACAGCAGCTGGCCGTTGGCTTGCAGGCCCTGCGACAGGTCGACCTGCGCCGCGCTGGAGCCGACGGTGGAGAAGGCGACCGCCGCGCCGCCCAGGCGCGCCAGCGCCTCGCCGGCGCTGCCGGCGGTGCTGTCGATGTACTCGTCGGCGCCGAGCTTGCGCGCCAGCGCCTCCTTGTCGCGGCCGCGGTTGATGGCGACGGTGCGGAAACCCATCTTGTCGGCGAACTGGATGGCCAGGTGGCCGAGGCCGCCGACGCCGTGGATGGCGACCGTGTCGCCCGGCCGGGCGCGGCTGTTGCGCAGGGCGTTGAAGGTGGTGATGCCGGCGCACATCAGCGGACCGGCCTCCTCGAACGAGAGGGCGTCCGGGATCCCCGCCAGCGCATCCTGCGGCGCCACCATGTACTCGGCGTAGCCGCCGTCGTAGGTCAGCCCCACGATCTTGCGCTCGGCGCAGTTGGTGAAGTCGCCGCGGCGGCAGGATTCGCAGACGAAACAGCTGCCGCCGTGCCAGCCCACGCCGACGCGGGCTCCGGGCTTCCAGGCGCTGACCCCGGGGCCCACCGCATCGACGGTGCCGGCGACCTCGTGGCCCGGCACGCGCGGGAAGTTGACGCCGAGCATGCCGTTGCGCGCCAGGTTTTCGCCGGCGCAAACGCCGCAGGCGTGGACCTTGACCCGCACCTGGCCGGGCCCCGGCTCCGGCACCGCCATGCGGGTCACCACGAAAGCCCCGCCCGCCTTGACCGCCTGTACCGCTCTCATCTGCTGTGTGCTCATCGGTTGTCTCCTATGGAACCTCTGGGCGCGGCTCAGTTGCTGGAGCCGCCGTTCATGAGGATTTCTTCGCCGGTGATGAAGAAGGACTGGTCGCCGGCCAGGAATTCCGCCACGTCGGCGACGTCGTCCGGCGTCGCCAGCCGGCCGATCGGCACCGACTCGCGCAGGATCTTCTTGTAGGGGTCGTCCGCGCCGGTGGCGGTGAAGATGCCGGCGCCGTCGATCGGTCCCGGGACCAGCGAGTTCACCGTCACCTTGCGGTGACCGATCTCCTGCGCCAGCACCCGCACCAGGTACTTGGGCGCGAACTTGCTGGTGCCGTACAGCCCCAGTCCCGGCTGCGGCCGCGAAGTCGAACTGGACGAGATGTTGATGATCCGCCCGCCGTCGGCGACGTGGCGGGCGGCGGCCTGCATCACGAAGTACGGCCCCTTGGTGTTGACGCGGAACAGCAGGTCGAAATCGGCTTCGGTCACCTCGACCACCGGGATGTTGACCTTTTCGATGCCGGCGTTGGCCACCACGATGTCGATCCGGCCGAAAGCCTTGAGCGCAGCCTGGAACAGGGACTCGATTTCCGCCACCTTTGACACGTCGGCCTGTACGCCGATCGCCTTCGCTCCGGCCGCGGCGGGCCCCGCGCGCGGCGAAGCGCAGCGCGATGGCCTTACCGATACCCTTGGTCGATCCGGTGACCAGGGCGACCTTGCCTTGCAGACTCATGCTGTTCTCCTTAGTCCGTTGCCGGCCGGACGGCCGGCGCAGTTCGCGGATGGTAGGAAAAAAGCCCGGGCTTCATAATGATCCGGCGAGTCATGCATTAAAACTGCATACAGCGTCTCCCACAATCCGCGGTCATGAACGATTCCCGGTCCCAGCGCGAAGAGCTGAAACGCTTTCTCAAGACCAGACGTGCGGGCATCCATCCGCACGCGGCCGGCGTGTTCGCGGTGGGCCGGCGCCGTACCACGGGCCTGACCCGCGAAGACGTGGCACACCTCGCCGGGGTGTCGTTCAAGTGGTACACCCTGTTCGAGTCCGGTGCGGCATCCGGAGTCTCGCGGCGTTTCCTGGAAAGGATTGCCGGCGTGCTGCAGCTCAACCGGGTCGAACGCAGCCACCTGTTCGCCCTGGTCGGCTTTGCCGACACCGCGGACGACGGCGACGAGCCGGTGGTGCCGGAACACCTTCGGCGGTTGGTGGACGAACTGACCGGCGCACCAGCCGTGGTGTATTCCTCGCTGTTCGACGTCCTGCATTGCAATACCTGCTACGACCACCTGTTCCACCATTCGGAGCAGCCCCCCGACTTCCGCTCCAACAAGCTGTGGCGGCTGTACCTGGACCCCGACTACCGGGCGCTGTGGCCTGCCTGGGAAGGCGCTGCCCGCCGCGTCGCGGCGGAGCTGCGCTACCTCAACCGGCTGCATACGACGTCGCCGCGATACCAGGCCCTGCTGCAGGAGCTGTCGCGCAGTCCCGACTTCGAACGCTTTTGGAACGCCAGCGAGGTCCACGATCTCGGCGAAAACCGCAGCCGTTTCGAACTCGAACCGCCCGGCGCGGGCCTGCTCACCTTCGATATATCGACGCTGGTGCCCAGCGACAATCCGCGGTTGTTTTTCGCCGCCCTGATCCCTACCGACACGGCCACGCGAACCCGGCTGAAAAAACTGGTGGATGGCGCTGCGAGCCGCGGCAGCCAGGAACCGACACCTCGCAAGGCCCCTGTGGCGTGAGCCGCTCAGTAGCCGCTGATCAGTCGCGTGGTGAAGCGATTCAGCCAGGACGGCGACAGCTTGTTCAGGGCCGCGAAGCCCTTGGTCTGCCAGCCGGGATACCAATGAACGCGCGGCCACAGTCGCCAGTGCGCGGCGCGCCACACGGCCAGCGCCACGTCCGCCGCCTGCAGGCGGATGCCGAGACGGTTCACGCTGGCGGGCGGCGCCGCGATGCTGGTAACCATCGGCGTGGCGACGAACGGTGGCGACACGTCCATCACGCGGATGCCGTAACGTGCCCACTCGATGCCCAGCGCCTCGGTCAGCCCCCTCACCGCGAACTTGGTGGAGGAATAGCTGGCGAAGCCGGGCACGCCATGCAGGGCGGAGGCCGAGGCCATGTTCACCACCCGAGCGCCCGGAGTCCGGCGCAGGTATGGCAGCGCTGCATGGCAGCCGTTGAGCACGCCGCGCAGGTTGACGTCGACGATGCGCTGGTGCCGCTCCACGGGGATACTATCGAAATCGCCGGTGCTGAGGATGCCGGCGCAATTGAACAAGAGGTCGAGCCTGCCTCCGGCGGCATCGAAGAAAGTGCGCAGGGCCTCGGCGAAGGCCGTCGCGTCGGATGCGTCGAGCCGCCCGGCCACGCAGCGGTCGGGTCCGAGTTGCTGCCGCAACGCCTCGGCGGCGCCGTCGGCGACGTCGTAGAGGCCGACGAACCAGCCGCGCGCGGCGAACAGCTCCGCAGTGGCGCGGCCGATGCCGGCGGAGGCGCCGGTGATGAAGATGGCGGGACGGCTGTTGGTGTTCATCGGTTCTTTCCTGGCTGGCTGGGCACGGCTATCCGCGGCGGCTGCATGCGCCATCTTTTTTCGCTCCGCCCGAGCGGTTATCGTAACGAAGTTGCACGGTCGCCTCGACCGCATCTTCCAGTTTCCGACGGAGCCGCCATGTCTTCCACCCACTCCCCCGCTTTCCTCGCCCTGGTCAACGCCGCCAAGACCCGCGTCAAGGAAGTGCAGGCGCGCGACATCCCCGCCATCCTCGCCGCCAATCCGCGCGCCAGGCTGGTCGACGTGCGCGAGGAGAGCGAGTACGCCGCCGGCCACGTGCGCGGCGCGGAATGGCTCGGCAAGGGCGTGATCGAGCGCGACATCGAGGTCAAGCACGCGGACAAGTCGGAGCCGCTGTACCTGTACTGCGGCAGCGGTTTCCGCTCGGTGATCGCCGCCGACAACGTGCAGCAGATGGGCTACACCGACGTCTACTCGGTGGACGGCGGCTGGAAGGTGTTGAAAGACATCTTGCCGACGGAGTAGGCCGCACGGCCGAAAAGAACGGCGGGGAGAAGCGCTTCGTATGAAACGCCAAGGTGGACCCGCTCGGCGGTTTCGTCGGCACACCGACCGGGGTGGCGGTGTTCGGGCTGTTGCACTGAGCCAGGGAGGGATACTGATCTGGTGCCGATGCCTTTGCGGGACATCACACCAAGCTATTCGTCGTAGCGCACCGCCACGATCACCAGCGTAACCTCGCCGCCCGGCAGCTGCGCCTGCACCGCGTCCCCTTCCTGCTTCTTCAGCAGCACCCGCGCCAGCGGCGAATCGACGCTGATCCAGCCACTCCTGGCATCGATCTCGTCGCCGCCGACAATACGATAGGTCCTGGCCGCACCACTGCCGTCGTCCAGCTCGACCCAGGCTCCGAAGAAGACGCGGTGCGGCTCCGGCGGCGGCCGGTCCACCACCTTGAGCACGGGGATGCGCGTCTGCAGGTAGCGCAGGCGCCGGTCGATCTCCCGCAGTTCCTTCTTGCGGTAGATGTACTCGGCGTTCTCCGAACGATCGCCTTCGGCCGCCGCCGCGGCGAGCGCACGCACTACCTCCGGCCGCCGCTCGCGCCAGAGGTGGTCGTGTTCCTGTTTGAGCCGCTGGTAACCGGCGCCGGTGATGTAAGGGGAACTCTTCACACCCGCGCCGGCGACCGCCCCGCTCAGCTGTACTTGGGCAGGTTGTCCGGCAGGAAGAAGTCCGGCATCAGCTCGGACTCCTTGGTGCCGGGCACCGCAAGGTACTTCGAGAAGTCGCGCACCCCGGCCATGTCGTGCAGGACCACGTCGTCGATGCAGAAGTGGCCGGTGAATTCGCGCGAGGGCTGGGTCAGGATGACGTGGGCGGCGTCGGCCATGATCTCGGGCGTGCGGCTCTTCTTCATCAGCGGATCGCCGCCGATCAGCTTGATCGCGGCGGTGGCGATGCCGGTGCGCGGCCACAGCGAGTTGGCGGCGATGCCGTCGCGGCGGAACTCCTCGGCCCAGGCCAGGGTGCACAGGCTCATGCCGTACTTGGCCATGGAATAGGCCACGTGCGGCGCGAACCACTTGCTGCGCATGTCCAGCGGCGGCGACAGGGTCAGGATATGCGGGTTGCGCCCGGCCGCGCCGCTCTTCTGCAGGTAAGGGATGCAATACTTGCCGGTCATGTAGGTGCCGCGCGCGTTGATCCCGTTCATCAGGTCGTAGCGCTTCATATCGGTCTGCAGGGTGCCGGTGAGGCCAATGGCGCTGGCGTTGTTGACCAGGATGTCGATGCCGCCGAACTTGTTCGCCGCCTGCTTCACCGCTTCGGCCACCTGCTGCTCTTCGCGAATGTCGCAGATGATGGGCAGGCCCTGGCCGCCGGCCTTGCCGATGGCCTCCACCACCGAGTAGATGGTCCCCGGCAGCTTGGGATGGGGTTCCGCGGTCTTGGCGGCGATCACGACGTTGGCGCCGTCGCGCGCGGCGCGCATCGCGATAGCTTCGCCGATGCCCCTGGACCCGCCGGTAATGAATAGTGTTTTACCCTTGAGACTCATGACCCGTTCCTCACTGTTGTTTGGCTATTTGTCTTTGAAAGTCTAGCTCAAGCCACGCGGTATTCGGTGTTACCGTAATGCCGGGACTTATCCGGCCGAAGCTCCAGCCGGCATAATCAGCCACCCTAAAGCCCGATATCTCTCATGAAAAGAATCGTCTGCGCTGCTCTGCCCCTCCTGCTTTGCGCCTGCGGCGCCACCAAGGTGCGCCCGGACAATCCGCCGGCCGCGGATTGGCACAGCCTGAAGGTCGCCGTGCGGGCCCACGACGCCGACGACACCTCGCGCCTGCGGGACGAAGTGAACGCCACCGGCCTGTTCGGCCCGCTGGCGGCCACGGGCTCCACCACGGCGCCGCCGGACCTGGTGATCTCGGCTATCGACGAGAAGGTGGTGAGCAACACCACCGGCCCGTTCTGCCTCGATTACGCGCTGTCGTACCTCACAGCGGGCATCGTGCCGGAGATCTGCGACCAGCAGTACCAGGTCGACATCGACGTCAGCGTACCGGCCACCGGCCGCGCCGCACGCCTGCGCGCCGAGCTGACCCAGCGCCGCTTCATCGGCCTGTTCGGCGCGGTCACCTCGATGTTTGGCGACTGGCATTTTTTCGGCCCGACACCGGGCGACCCGGTACTGGCGCGCAGCGCGTTGCTGGGCCAGAGACAACAGATCGATGCCTTGCTGAGCAAAAACTAGTTTCCGGTTTCCAGGGAAGCGGCGAGCTCGCGGGCTTCTGGAAAACCGGAAGCTACTGCACCATCGCCGTCATGCGCGCGATGCGCTCGGCCTGGATGCGGTTGAGGTTACGGAAGATGGTGGCGGCGATGCTGGGGTAGCGTACACGCAGCCGCTCCAGGTCCTGCGAATCGAAGCGCAGCAGGCGCACCGGACTCAAGGCGTCGACGCTGGCGGTGCGGCGCTGGCCGAAGTAGCCGGCCTCGCCCATCACCGCGCCGCGGCCGAGCTTGGACAGCACCTTGCGCTCGCCGTGGCGGTCGAGCACGACCTCGACGCTGCCGTCGATCACCACGAACACGTCGCGCGCCAGGTCGCCCTCTTGGATGATGCGCACCCCGCCCGGCACCTGCTCCAGGCGCGACATCAGGGCGAACAGGCGGGCTTGGCGCAGGCTCAGGCCGGACAGCAGCGGGATGGTGTGCTGCGGGCTGCGGCCCAGGTCCAGCCGCAGCAGGTCCCACAGGGTGACGATGCGCAGGCGCGAACCCAGCGCCGGCGTCAGCAGCATGTCGGCGATCCAGGCGCAGAACAGGGTCCAGGCCGCCAGCGCGCCGAATTGCACCTGGTTGCGCAGCTCGCTGCCGGTGAACGCCAGGAAACCCAGGCACAGCGCCGCGGTGGCGAGGGTGATGGGGCGCAGCACGCTGGACATGGCGGAGCGGATGGCGCCGGCCTCCCCGCCCTGCTCGCGCGCGTCGGCGTTGAAGCGCGCCAGGAAATGCACGGTGTCGTTGACCGCGATGCCGAGCACGATACAGGCGATCAGGCTGGTGGTGGGATTGAGGGTGATGTGCAGCAGGCCGAGGGTGCCAAAGTACACCGACACCGGCACGATGTTGGGCAGGGTGGCGATGAGGCCGGCGCGCATCGAGGTGAACATCACCGACAGCAGCGCCCAGATGGCGAAGGTGGCGATGACGATCGAGGCGAGGTGGCCGGAGGCGATGGCCGCCACGGCATGCGTGGCGATGGCGGTGCTGCCGGTCACCTGCGCCTGCAGCGGCGGCGGCAGCAGCGCCAGACGGTCGTCCAGGCGCTTGAGGAAATCGCCGATGGCGATGGAGCCGT
Organism: Nevskia sp.; assembly: GCA_031291075.1. Lineage (GTDB taxonomy): Bacteria > Pseudomonadota > Gammaproteobacteria > Nevskiales > Nevskiaceae > Nevskia. The sequence continues at coordinate 30,249 of JARLJS010000160.1, forward strand.
CGACGTTGATGCGCACCGAGATCAGGGCGCTGCGGAAGCGCGGGTCGACCACCCGCTGGATGGCGTCGCCGCCGCCGAACACCAGCAGCTGCTTCACCGCGGCGGCGCTGTCGGGCACCGCGAAATGCGCCGGGTCGTCCTGGTTGAGCGCCTGGTTGAGCAGCTTGAGGTTGTCGATATACGACACCACCGCCCCCACTTCCGGCTGCTGGCGCAGCCACTCCTCCAGTTCCTCCAGCGGGCGGATCTGCACCGGGTCGGTGAGCGCGTCGTTGACGTGGGTGTCGACGTAGATGCTGACCAGGTTGGCGCCGTTGAAGGTGCGGTTGATCGCCTCGAAGTCCTGCCGCACCTGGGAGTGCTCGCCGAAGCTCTGGATGAACTCGGTGCCGCTGCGGATATGGCTGGCGAAATACAGGTCCAGCGGGATCAGCACCATCGCCACCGCGATGATCTGGCTGCGCCAGCGGGTATCGAAATTGGCCAGCAGCACACCCCAGCGCGCGAACAGCCGCTGGCCGAACGGCGGCGCCTCGCGCGAACAGCCCAGGGCGTTGAGCAGCGGCGGCATGAAGGTCAGGGTGATGACGCCGACGTAGACGGTGCCGATGCTGGCGAGCAGCGCGAATGACCGGATCGCCGGCAGCGGATTGAGCAGCAGCGACAGGAAGCCGACCACGGTGGTCGCGCCGGACAGGCTCAGGCCGGTGACGATGCGGTACATCACCCACTCCGCGCGCTCGTGCGGACCGGCGTCGGGCAGCATCTGCCGCGACAGGAAATAGGCTGACAACAGGTGAATGGTGTAGGACAGGCCGATGGTGATAACCAGCGGCGGCACGATGGCCGTGACCAGGTTGAACTCGATGCCGAGCAGCACCGCGGTGGCCACGGTCAAGGTCAGCGCCAGCGCCACCGACAACAAAGCCGCCAGCATTGCGCGCACGCTGCGGTAGGTCACCAGCAGCAGCAGGGCGACCAGTATGAACACCGTCGGCACGGTGAAAGCCATCGTGCGCGACAGCGCCGAGGCGGTGGCGGCGCGCACCGGCAGCGTGCCGGTGATGTGGACCTCGCTGCCCGGCGCAATCTCTGCGGCAGCGGCGCGGATGCGGTCGCTCACGCCGAGCTTGGCGTAGCGCCCGGGTTCGTTGTCACCGAACGAGAGCGCAAAGGCCGCGGTATGTCCGTCGGGCGACACCAGGGTGCCCCGGTACAGGGGATTGGCGGCCAGCTGGGCGGGAAACCGCGCCACCTGCGCCGGATCGGCGCGGGCCTGCTCGGTGAACGAGGTGATGGTCACCTCGTCGCCGCTGGCCATCAGGTTGGGCGCGGTCGCCAGCGAGAACACCGCGCGTACGCCCGGCAACTGGCGCAGGCGCTCGGTCAACCGATCGATGCGGTCCAGGTTCCCGGCAGTGAACACGTTCGGCTCGAAGCGTACCGAGACGATCACCGGATCGTCCTCGCCGAAGGTCAGCCGCACCTTCTCCAGCACGGCGCGTTCGGCGTCGTGAGCCGGCAGCAGCGCCTCGGCCGAAGGGTCGACCTTGAACCGTGGCCGTTGCGTGGCGGGGTCGATGCACAGGGCGGCGGCGCCCGCTCCCACGGCCAGCACCAGCGCCAGCAGCAGGCGCGGATGACGGGCCAGCCTGGGGATCCAGAAGAACATACCGGCTAGTTATGGCCCCTGCTGCAAGCGCGCGCGGCCGCCCGCGCGCACGGTCAGCAACCGGACCACCAGTCCCGAACCCTTCATATTCCCCCCCGCGGCATCAATTACCGATATAGAAGGAGTGCGGATCGAACAAACGTGTCGCAAGCTCGGCGCCGCTGCTGACCCCGGTCACGCGCAGCTTGGTGGAAGTGTGGTCCTTGACGTCCTGCATCTGCGCCTGGGACACGTACCAGTAGTTGCCCGACTGCTGCAGCGCCGCGGCCGGGGCGCTGAGCTGCTTGCGGGGAGCATCCCCCTCGTAGAAATCCACGCGCAAGGCCACGCAGGTCTTCTGGTCGACCCAGGCACGCAGCTGGCTGTAGCGCGAGGCCTGGCCGGCCTTGGGCTTGAAGGCGATAACGTGGACAGGACGCTGCTCGATCTGGTCCGGCTTGTCCAGCCTGCCGTCGGCATCGACGAAGGCGTTCTCGATCTGCTTGACATCGTTGTAGCTGAAGTCCGTGCCGAGGAAGGAGCCGTCGGCGCTGGCGCCGGTGATGCGCCGCACCCGGTTCACCGCCGGCAGGAACATGTACATCTCGTCGCCGTGGTCGGCCTCGGCGGTCTCGCGCACCAGGTAGGCGGCACCGGCCAGATCGGCCGGCTCGGCGATGCGCACCATCGCGCGCAGCAGGCCTCTTTCACGCATGGCGTAGAGCTTGCCCTTCAGATTGCGGACGCCGCCGGTGCGGTCAGTGGACTGCAGCTCGATCTCCTGGATGCGCAGGGTCGGCGGAACGTTGGCGCGCATGCAGTCGAGGACCTTGTCCACCGCCGGGTCGGCCCAGGCCGGCGCCGCCAGCAGCAACACCATCCAATAGCTCATCCTGCGCATGGATCCCCCGCCGCTCAGGTCTTGGTCTTGTCGAACGCCGCCTGCTGCCCAGCCGTGGCCTCGCGCTGATATTGCTTCTTCCACTCGGCGTACGGCATGCCGTACACGCGCTCGCGCGCTGCCTCGTCCGGGACATCGACGCCCTGTTCGCGGGCGGCCTGAGCGTACCACTTCGCCAGGCAGTTGCGGCAGAAGCCGGCCAGGTTCATCAGCTCGATATTCTGCACGTCCTTGCGGCTGTCGAGGTGTTGCAGCAGCCGGCGGAACACGGCGGCCTCGATGCGGTCCTGCGCTTGCTGGTCCATACCCGGTTCGATGGTGGCGTTGCGCGGATTCTGCGCGTTGGCGAGGGCCGAGGGCAACGTCCCGCGCACACCACACGGCTTTTGGGGCACACTGATCGCCCGGCTTTTGCGATCCCGACCCGCATGTCCCCACCCAATTCCCGGCCGCAGGTGCTGATCGTCGGCGCCGGCTTCGGCGGGCTCAGCGCCGCGCGCGCCCTGGCCGCGGCGCCGGTCGACGTCACCGTGGTCGACCGCCGCAACTTCCACCTGTTCCAGCCCCTGCTATACCAGGTCGCCACCGCCGGCCTCAATCCCTCCGACGTGGCCTGGCCGGTACGCAGCATCCTCAGCCGCCAGGCCAACGCGCGGGTGCTGCTGGGTGAAGTGTGCGGCGTGGACAGCCAGCGGCGGGAGGTCCTGCTCAACGACGGCCGGCGCCTGCCCTACGACTGGCTGATCCTTGCCACCGGCGCCACCCACAACTACTTCGGCAACGACCAGTGGGCCCCGTTCGCGCCGGGCCTGAAGCGCATCGACGACGCCACCCTGATCCGGCGCCGCATCCTGCTCGCCTTCGAGCGCGCGGAGAACACCGACGACCCGGCCGAGCGGCGGCGCCTGATGACCTTTGCGATCGTCGGCGCCGGCCCCACCGGCGTGGAGCTGGCCGGTGCCATCGCCGAGCTGGCGAAGAAGGCCCTGGCGGCGGACTTCCGCGCGATCGACCCGCGCGATGCGCGCATCGTGCTGATCGAGGGCGCACCCCGCATCCTGGCCGCGTTCGCGCCGACTCTATCGCAGTTCGCGCAGAGGGCGCTGCAGCGCATGGGAGTCGAGGTCTGGCTGGACCGGCACGTCAGCGACTGCGACGCACAAGGCCTGACCGCCTCCGGCGAGCGCCTGGAAACGGCCACCATCCTGTGGGCCGCAGGGGTCGCCGCCTCCCCCGCGGCGCGCTGGCTGAACGCGCAGGCCGACCGCGCCGGCCGGGTGCAGGTGCAGCCCGACCTGACGGTACCGGAGCACGGCCACGTCTTCGTCATCGGCGACACCGCCGCGGTGACCCAGGACGGCAAGCCGGTACCCGGCATCGCCCCTGCAGCCAAGCAGGCAGGCAGATACGTGGCGCGGGTCATCCGCGCCGCGGTGCAGGGCGCACCCCGGCCCGGACCGTTCCGCTACCGCCATTACGGCAACCTGGCCACCGTCGGCCGCAACACGGCCGTGATCGATTTCGGCCGCATGCGCCTGGCCGGCTTCTTCGCCTGGATGCTGTGGGGCGTGGCGCATGTCTACTTCCTGATCGGCGCGCGCAACCGCCTGCTGGTGGCGCTGCAGTGGCTGTTCGACTACGTCAGCTTCAGCCGCGGCGCGCGGCTGATCGTCGGTTCCGACCCCGCTTCGGCGCAGCGCATGCCATGACTGCCGTCTCCGACCCCGCCGCGGCGCCTCGGTTCGACGCCGCCGTGCCGCTGCTGCCGCCGGCGCGCCGTTTCGCCGCCCTGGGCGACGACTACGCGCCACAGACCGCCACCACGCCCCTGCCCGAGCCCAGCCTGCTGCACTTCAATCAGGACCTGGCGCTGCGCATCGGGCTGGACCCGCAAGCGGCACGACAAGCGGAGTTCGCCCAGGCGATGGCCGGCAACCGCCCCTGGAGCGGCTACCCGCCCGTCAGCTCGGTCTACGCCGGCCACCAGTTCGGCGTGTTCGTACCGCAACTGGGTGACGGCCGCGCCCACCTGGTGGCGGAGCTGCAGGGGCGGGACGGCGCCCGCTGGGAGCTGCAGCTCAAGGGCGGCGGTCAGACCCCGTGGTCGCGCTTCGCCGACGGCCGCGCCGTGCTGCGCTCGTCGATCCGCGAGTACCTGGCCTCGGAAGCGAAGCACGCCCTGGGCATTCCCACCACCCGGGCCCTGAGCCTGGTCGGCTCGCCGGCGCCGGTGCGGCGCGAAACCATCGAGAGCGCCGCGGTGGTCTGCCGCGCCGCGCCAGGCTTCGTGCGCTTCGGGCACTTCGAGTTCTTCTACTATCAGGGCCGGCACGACCGGCTGGCGCCACTGGCCGACCACGTGTTGAACGAGCATTTTCCACAGTTCGCCGACCGGCCCGACCGCTACGCGGCCTGGTTGGCCGAGGTGGTGGAGGGCACGGCCCGGCTGATGGCACGCTGGCAAGCGGTCGGCTTCTGCCACGGCGTGATGAACACCGACAACTTTTCGATCCTGGGGCTGACCATCGACTACGGCCCGTACGGCTTCATCGACGCCTTCGACGCCCACCATGTCTGCAACCACAGCGACGAGGGCGGTCGCTACGCCTATGACCAGCAGCCGATGATCGGGCACTGGAACTGCTCGCGCCTGTTGCAGGCCTGCCTGCCCTTGCTCGCGGCGCAGCCCGAACAGGCGGTGGAGATCGCCCAATCGCTGCTCGACCGCTATCCGCCGGCCTACGCCGAGGCGATGACCCGCGCCTGGGCCGACAAGATCGGGCTGCGCGAGTTGCGGCCGGAGGACCCCGAGCTGATCAACCGCTACCTCGGCATCCTGCACCGCGGCCATTCCGACTTCACCCGCAGCTTCCGGCATCTGTCGCGGCTGCGCACCGACACCGACGGACCGGCCCACGGCGTCCGCGACGAGATCGCCGACCTGGCCGGATTCGATGCCTGGACCGTGGACTACCGCGCCCGCCTGCGCGCCGAGAACTCGAACGACGCCGAGCGCGCCACACGGATGAACGCCGTCAACCCAAAGTACGTGCTGCGCAACCACCTGGTGCAACGGGCCATCGAGCAGGCCCGCCAAGGCAGCCACGGCGAGATCGACACCCTGTTCCGGTTGCTGCGACGCCCGTTCGACGAACAGCCGGAGCTGGAGCGCTACGCGGACGAACCTCCGGTGGCGGAACGGCACATCGAGGTGAGTTGCTCGTCCTGAGAGCCGTTGACGATTTTTAGTTCAAATATACGACAGTACGCAATGCCCATCGATTAACCGCGGCGGCGGCGGTATGCTTCGCGTTTCATGTATAACAAACACATAGCCTGCCAGGGAGGTTCGCTGAGGTGACCAGTCGCCGGCGCAAGACGCTGCTGTTCATCATGGTGGCACTGGCAGCCCTGCTGCCACCGGCGGCGTTCCTGGCCATCTCCTGGTTCCAGACGGTGCACGAGATGGACGGGCAGCTGAACCGCTACGCCTCCACCGTGGTCGACCGCAGCGACGAGATCTTCGGCAGCGCCGAGTCGACGCTGGCCGCGCTGTCGAAACAACTCGAGCCGCATTGCGGCGACGCCACCGTGCAGGCCCTGCGCCGGACCGTGTACGAATCGCTGTACTTCCAGGAAGCGACGCTGAGCGCCAACGGCTCGGTGTTGTGCAGCAGCCAACGCGTCTACGACACGCCGCAGCCGATCGACTATGCCGAGAACCGGGTGGTCCCCGAGCGGGGCATCCACATCTCGCCGCCGGTCGCGCTGGCTCGCGAAAACACGGTGTCCATCATCATCCACTATCGCGCCGGGGACACGGCGATGCTGGGCCTGCAGCTGAACCCCGTGCTGCTCGGCGACCCCGTGCGCAAGTACGCGGCGGAGGACGAGGTGACCCTGCTGGTCCAGCGCAACGACGGCGCCATCCTGTCGCAGTTCGGCTTCAGCCCCACCATGCCGGCCGACGAGCTCAAGGGCAACCGGGTGCTGCGGCAGTCGAGCCGCTACCCGATCCGCGTGGTGGCGGTGGGCTCGCCCACCTGGCTGCTGCACAGCTGGCGCCAGAACGCGCTCATCTTCTCCTCACTGGGCCTGCTCACCTCGGCCCTGCTGTTCGTGCTGCTGCTGTACCTGGCGCGGCACCAGTTCTCTCCCGGCGCCAGCCTGCACGACGCCCTGGTCGACGGCCAGTTCCACGTCTACTACCAGCCGGTGCTCGATACCGAGAGCGGCCTCTGCGTCGGCGCCGAAGCGCTGCTGCGCTGGCAGCACCCGCAGCTCGGGCTGGTGATGCCGGGCATGTTCATCCCGGCGGCCGAGGAAAGCGGCTTCATCGTCGAGCTGACCAAGTGGCTGATGGGCCGCGTGGTCACCGACGTGGCCGCGCTGCTGAAGGAGAACCCGCGCTTCTACGTCTCGCTCAACGTCAGCCCGCAGCATTTCGACGATCCCAAGCTGCTGGCGGACGTCAAGGCGATCTTCGGCGAACGGGTGGCGCCGAACCAGATCGTGTTCGAGGTCACCGAAAACCAGCTGATGAACGAGGACAAGGCGCAGGAGATGATGAAGAACGTGCGCGCCATGGGCACCTTGCTGGCCATCGACGACTTCGGCAGCGGCTACTCCAGCCTGAAATACCTGAGCAGCTTCCCGTTCGACTACCTCAAGATCGACAAGACCTTCGTCGACGCCATCGGCACCGAATCGGTCACCGCCGGCCTGGTCGACACCATCGTGCAGATGGCCGGCCAGCTCAAGCTGAAGACGGTGGCGGAGGGCGTGGAAAGCCCGGTCCAGCTCACCCACCTGCGGCGCCTGAAGGTCAATTGCGTGCAGGGCTGGCTGTTCTCCAAGGCGCTGCCGACCGACCAGTTCCTCGCCTACGTGGCCGCCAACAAGACCTACGTCCTGGGCCCCGGTGCGGCGCAACGCGCCAAGTATGGCTGAGGCCGCCCCGGTCGGGCCGGAGCCTTCCGACCACTCGCTCCGCGCCGCGCTGCGGCGCATCGACGGGCTCGATTGGCTGATGCTGCTGCTGGCCCTGCTGTCGGTGGGCCTGCTGGCCTGGGAGACCTGGGGCGCCGTATCCGACAGCCAGCGGCGCTGGATCATCCGCGGCGACTACCTGATCTGCGCGGTGTTCCTGGCCGAGTTCCTGTGGCGCTGGCGGCGGGCCGGCTGGAGCCGCTCACACCTGCTGCGCCACTGGTACGACGTGCTGGGCATGATCCCGGTGGCGCAGCCGGCGCTGCGCGGCTTCCGGCTGTTCCGGGTGGTGCGTATCGCGATCCTGCTGGCACGCTTCGGCATGGCGGCGGATCGCGCCCTGGGCGCGGAGTTCACCTACCGGCTGGTGTACCGGTTTTCCGACGAGATCGTCGACGCCATCGGCGGCACCATCACCGTGGCAGTGCTGGACGAGGTCGCCGAGGTGCTGGCCAAGGGTACCTATACCCGCAACGTCGCCCGCGCCCTGGACGAGAACCACCGCGAGCTGCGCCTCCTGATCACCGACAAGCTGCGCGCCGACCCGCGCACCGGGCGCCTGTCGCGGCTGCCGTTCTACGAGGACATCGTCGCCAGCGTGGTGGACGCCTCGCTCGGGGTGGCCGGCCAGATCCTGCGCGATCCGCGCACCGACGCGCTGGTAGCAGACATCCTGCGCGAAAATATCACCCAGTTGCGGGAGGCCGTGCGGCGCAATCAGGCGCCATAGTAAGCATCCCCTCTCCTCTGTACCTTCGCCCCCAGTCCGTGGGGAGTGCACGCAGAGGAAAGGTCCGTCCCGCCGCAGGCGCTACAATCGCGGAAAAGCGACCGATCTGGAGCAGCAGAATGTCACGCCCCGTCCCCACCCCGCAGTCCGACGACGCCGCCGAGACCGCGCGCCCCGCGCCGCTGCGCTTCGTCACTGCCGCCAGCCTGTTCGACGGCCACGACGCCGCCATCAACGTGATGCGGCGGCTGATCCAGGCCCAGGGTGCGGAAGTGGTGCACCTGGGGCACAACCGCTCGGTGGAGGACATCGTGCGGGCGGCGCTGCAGGAGGACGCCGACGCCATCGCCCTGTCCTCCTACCAGGGCGGGCACAACGAATTCTTCAAGTACATGGTGGACATGCTGCGCCAGCGCGGCGCCGGCCACATCCGCGTATTCGGCGGCGGCGGCGGCACCATCACGCCGGAGGAGATCAAGGCGTTGCACGACTACGGGGTGGAGCGCATCTACCACCCGAACGACGGCGCCCGGCTGGGCCTGGTGGGCATGATCGAGGACCTGGTCAAGCGCGCGGAGGCGCACCGCGTCGCCGCCGCGCAGCCGGCGCAGGTGTCGCCGGACGACGAGATCAGCGTCGGCCGGATGGTCTCGGCCATCGAGGAAGGACTGTTCGGCGAGGCCGAGCTGGCCAAGCTGCGTAAACAGTGGGCCATCGCCGGCAAGAAGACCCCGGTGCTCGGCTTCACCGGCACCGGCGGCGCCGGCAAGTCCTCGGTGGTGGACGAGCTGTTGCTGCGCTTCCTGCAGGCCTTCCCCGGCATGCGCATCGCCGTGCTGGCGGTGGACCCCACCCGCCGCCGCTCGGGCGGCGCCCTGCTGGGCGACCGCATCCGCATGAACTCGCTGCGCAGCAAGCGCGTCTACATGCGCTCGCTCGCCACCCGCCGCCAGCACGCCGCCACCAGCGCGGTGCTGAAGGACTGCATCGCCTTCCTCAAGGGCCAGGGCTACGACCTGGTAATCGTGGAGACCGCCGGTATCGGCCAGAGCGACTCCGAGATCGTCGACCTGGTGGACTTCCCGGTCTACGTGATGACCAGCGACTACGGCGCCGCCAGCCAGCTCGAGAAGATCGACATGCTGGATTTCGCCGAGGCGGTGGTCCTCAACAAGTACGACCGCCGCGGTGCCGAGGACGCGCTGCGCGACGTGCGCAAGCAGTGGAAGCGCAACCGCGTCAAGTTCGAGCTGAAGGACGACGACGTCCCCGTCTACCCCACCATCGCCAGCCAGTTCAACGACCCGGGCGTGACCTGGATGTTCACCAACCTGTGCCGGCTGCTGCGCGACAAGCTGGGCCTGCCCGCCGACCAATGGACGCCGCAGCTCGACACCACGCTGAAGGAGCCGCGCGCCACCGTGCTGATCCCCGGCCAGCGCGTGCGCTACCTGGCGGAGATCGCCGAGCAGGGCCGTGGCATCAACGGCGACATCGAGCGCCAGGCCGAGGCCGCCGAGCGGGCGCAGTCGTTCTGGCAGGCATTGAAAGAGCTTGACGATCCGCTGCTGCCCAAGGCGCTGGACGTGTACGCCACCGACGCGCTCGCCGGGGGCGGGGACCGCAGCCTGCTGACCCTGCGCCAGCGCTACCAGGACGCGGTGAAGTCCCTGTCCTCCGAGTCGCTCAGCCTGCTGCGCGAATGGCCGGCCCGCCTCAAGGGCATCACCGACGAATTCGGCGGTTACGAGGTGCGCGGCAAGACGATCAAGGTGGAGAACTACCGCGAATCCCTCTCCCACCAGAAGATCCCCAAGATCGCCGCCCCCACCTACAAGAGCTGGGGCGAGTTGCTGCGCTTCCTGGGCAAGGAGAACCTGCCCGGCGACTACCCCTACACCGCCGGGGTGTATCCCTACCGGCGCAGCGGCGAGGACCCGATCCGCATGTTCGCCGGCGAGGGCACGCCGGAACGTACCAATCGCCGTTTCCACTACCTGTCGCACGGGCAGCCGGCGGCGCGCCTGTCCACCGCCTTCGACTCGGTGACCCTGTACGGCGAGGATCCCCACACCCGGCCGGACATCTACGGCAAGATCGGCAACAGCGGCGTTTCCATCGCCACCCTGGACGACATGAAGAAGCTGTACTCCGGCTTCGACCTGTGCGCCCCCACCACCTCGGTGTCGATGACCATCAACGGCCCGGCGCCGATGATCCTGGCGATGTTCATGAACACCGCCGTCGACCAGCAGGTGGAGAAGTACCTGAAAGCCGATGCGCAGCGCTGGCGCGCTGCGCAAATGAAAATCGAAAAGATGTATGAAGGGAAAACACGGCCGGCGTATTCGGGCGAGCTGCCGCAAGGCAATGACGGGCTTGGCCTGGGCCTGCTCGGAGTGTCGGGTGTAGAGCTGGTGGACGCCGACACCTACGGCCGCATCAAGGCGGAGACGCTGTCCACCGTGCGCGGCACGGTGCAGGCGGACATCCTCAAGGAGGACCAGGCGCAGAACACCTGCATCTTCTCCACCGAATTCGCGCTGCGCATGATGGGCGACATCCAGCAATACTTCGTCGAGCAGAAGGTGCGCAACTTCTACTCGGTGTCGATCTCCGGCTACCACATCGCCGAGGCCGGCGCCAACCCGATCAGCCAGCTCGCCTTTACCCTCTCCAACGGCTTCACCATCGTCGAGTACTACCTGGCGCGCGGCATGCAGATCGACGACTTCGCACCCAACCTGTCGTTCTTCTTCTCCAACGGCATGGACCCGGAGTACACCGTGATCGGCCGCGTCGCCCGCCGCATCTGGGCGCGCGCCATGCGCGAACGCTACGGCGCCTCGCCGCGCAGCCAGATGCTGAAGTACCACATCCAGACCTCCGGCCGTTCGCTGCACGCGCAGGAGATCCAGTTCAACGACATCCGCACCACGCTGCAGGCGCTGTACGCGCTGTTCGACAACTGCAACAGCCTGCACACCAACGCCTACGACGAGGCGATCACCACGCCGACCGAGGAGTCGGTGCGGCGGGCGGTGGCGATCCAGCTCATCATCAACCGCGAGCTGGGCCTGAATTTCTGCGAAAACCCCTGGCAAGGCAGCTTCATCGTCGATGCCCTGACCGACCTGGTGGAGGAGGCGGTGTACAAGGAGTTCGAGGCGATCAGCGAGCGCGGCGGCGTGCTCGGCGCGATGGACACCATGTACCAGCGCGGCAAGATCCAGGAGGAAAGCCTGTACTACGAGCACAAGAAGTACGACGGCTCGCTGCCCCTCGTCGGCGTCAATACCTTCCTGCCCCGCGAGCACGGCGGCGAGATCGCCACCACCATCGAGCTGATCCGCTCCACCGAGGAGGAAAAGGGCCAGCAGATCCACAACGTGGAGAACTACCGCGCGGTGCGCAACGCGCTGGACGCGCAGAGCCTGAAGTCGCTGCAGAAGACCGCGCAGGACCGCCAGAACGTGTTTGCCAGCCTGATCGAGGCGGTCAAGTACAACTCGCTTGGCCAGATCAGCCACGCGCTGTACGAGGTCGGCGGGGAGTACCGCCGCAACATGTGACGCCGGGGCTGCACAGACCCCTAAAAAAACCTGTGCGACCAAACAGTTATGGCAGCCCACCTAGAGAGGAAAACCGAAGCGGGGCGGGCGCCGCTTGTAGGGCGCCTATGGCCGTCCGTCGGAAATCTGCGGCCTTGAGGCGGTCCAGCCACACTAATAGCGGCAAACCATAAGCGACCTGATCCGATGGACTGGTAAAGGGTCTCGCCAGGGCGTATCCGCACCGTGCGTTGGGGAGCGGCGCCGCTATTTGATCGGGTCTGGATATGTGTCCTTCCGCGGACGTCACGTCTCGCGCCGCAGCAGCGTCGCAGCACCATCAGGCCGCAGCCAAGGCCGGGATCGAGCTCGGGCGGCAGAGCGCGAGCGCGAAAAAGCTCGAAGGCCAGCGCTTCATCCGCCGCATCCACCTGCTACGCGCGCTGGGCCTCGGCCTCGGCTTCGTCAGCATCGCTTCGGTGCTCTACCAGAATGGCGCCCATCCCCTGGTCTGGGCCGCGCTGGTCTTCAACGGCCTGGTCTGGCCGCACCTCGCCTACTTCATTTCCCGCCGCAGCGCCGACTACAAGAGGGCCGAGTACCGCCATCTGCTGATCGATTCCACGCTCGGCGGCGTGTGGGTCGCGCTGATGCAGTTCTGCATGCTGCCCAGCGTGCTGGTCATCACCATGCTGTCGATGGACAAGATCAGCATCGGCGGCTTGCGCTTCCTGGCCCGCACCGCGGTGGCACAGGTGCTGGCCTGCCTGGCCACGGCCGCGCTGTACGGCTTTCGCTTCCACCCGCAGGCGAGCGAATTCGTGGTGAGGGCCTCGATGCCGTTCCTCATCTTCTACCCGCTCGCCGTCGCCGGCGCCACCTATCAGCTGGCCAACAAGGTGCGCCGCCAGAACAAGTTGCTGGCGGAGCTGAACCGGATCGACCCGCTGACCGGACTGCTCAACCGCGGCCACTGGGAGGAGGTGGTGGTCAACGAGCTGCGGCGCCACCAGCGCAACGGCCGCCCCGCCGCGTTGCTGATGCTGGACATCGACTACTTCAAGCCGATCAACGACGACCACGGCCATCCGGTCGGGGACGAGGTCATCCGCAAGGTCGCGGCGGTGATCCAGCGCAGCGTGCGCGACATCGACACCGCCGGCCGCTACGGCGGCGACGAGTTCGGCATCGTGCTGCCGGACGCGGATGCCCAGCAGGCCTCGGCCGTGGCGGAGCGGGTGCGCAGCAGTGTCGAGCAGGAGACCTTCGGCCTGCAGGGCGGCCTCCGCTGCACCGTCAGCATCGGCCTGGCCGGCGCAAGCCAGGACATGCACAGCAGCCGCGACTGGATCGCGCAGGCCGACAGCGCCCTGTACCGCGCCAAGACCTTGGGCCGCAACCGCCTGGCGAGCATCCCGGTCCGGCAGTTGGCGGGCTGAGTGCGCGGGACCGCGCTGGGACCCCCTTTTGACGGGTACCCGCGGCGGGTGTAGAACGGGCCAGGCGGCATCCGGCGGGGAGGACCCTGTATGAGCACCATTGCGGCTAGCACGGCCTGGGTGGACGGCAAGCGGTATCTCTGGCTGCTCAGCCCGATGATCCCGGTGCTGGCCCTGATCGGGCTGGGATTGTTCCTCCACACCGGCTTCTGGCTGTTCGCCTGGTCGGGCACCATCCTGCTCTACGGCATCATCCCGCTGCTCGACTGGCTGATCGGCGAGGACAGCAACAATCCGCCGGAATCCGCGGTCGGCCACCTCGAGGATGACCTCTACTACCGCATCATCGTCTACTGCTACATCCCCGCGCAGTATGCCGTGACCGTGTGGGGCGCCTGGATCGCAGTGACCAGCCACGGCTCCTGGCTGTCCACGGCCGGCCTGGTGTTCACCGTCGGCACCATCAACGGCATCGCCATCAACACCGCCCACGAGCTGGGGCACAAGAAGGACGCCCTGGAACGCTGGCTGGCCAAGCTGACGCTGGCGCCGGTGGCCTATGGCCACTTTTTCGTCGAGCACAACAAGGGCCACCACAAGAACGTGGCGACACCGGACGACCCCGCCAGCTCCAGGATGGGCGAGACCTTCTGGGCCTTCCTGCCGCGCACCGTGGTCGGCAGCGTGCGCTCCGCCTGGAGCATCGAAAAGGAACGGCTGGCGCGCAACGGCCACAGCCCCTGGACCACCGACAACGAAATCCTGCAGGCCTGGGCCATGACCGTGGCGCTGTTCGGCGCGATCGCGGCCTGGCTCGGCTGGCCGGCGCTGCTGTTCCTGGTGCTGCAGGCGGGCTACGGCGCTTCCATGCTGGAGGTGGTGAACTACCTGGAGCACTACGGCCTGCTGCGCCGCCAGGGCGCCGACGGGCGCTACGAACGTTGTACCCCGGCCCACTCCTGGAACAGCAACCACATCGTCACCAACCTGTTCCTGTACCAGCTGCAGCGCCACTCCGATCACCACGCCAACCCGACACGCCGCTTCCAGGCATTGCGGCATTTCGACGACAGCCCGCAACTGCCGTCGGGTTACGCCTCGATGATCCTGCTGGCGTACGTCCCGCCGCTGTGGTTCCGCCAGATGGACCCGCGCGTGGTGCAGCATTACGGCGGCGACCTGACCAGGGCCAACCTCTACCCGCCCAGGCGCGAGGCTCTGCTGCGCCGCTGGAGCCGGCGCAGCCTGGATGACGGCAGTCCCGAACTGTACCCCGGCAACCACGTCACCAGCGGAGCCGTCCCAGCCAGCTCGGCCTCGCGCTACCAGTGCACGGACTGCGGCTACATCTACGACGAAGCCAAGGGCTGTCCCCACGAGGGCTTCCCGCCCGGCACGCCGTGGTCGCGGATTCCCGATCACTGGGCGTGCCCCGACTGCGCCGTGCGCGAGAAAGTGGACTTCGTACCGGTCGGCAGGACCGACTGATCCCGCCGATATGGGCGAGCGCGGGTGCGGCCGGCGCCGCCCGCGGCGTGACAGGAACGTGTAAGCTGCGGGCCCCATGGCCCTCACCGCGACGCTTTACAACCTGGCGATCGAGCTGGCCGACGTCGACCGCGGCGTCTACCAGAGCTTCGACCTGCGTATTGCCCGGCATCCGTCCGAAACGGCGGAGTTCCTGCTCACGCGCGTGCTGGCCTACTGCCTTGAATTCGGCGAAGGCATCGCGCTGTCCGAGGGGGTCGCCGCCGTGGACGAACCGGCGGTGCTGGTGCGCGACTTGACCGGCCGGGTGACCGCCTGGATCGAGGTGGGTGCTCCCGACGCCGAGCGGCTGCACCGCGGCAGCAAGCTCGCCGGCCGCGCCGCCGTCTACACCCACCGCGACCCGGCCCAGCTGCTGGCGCAGTTGGCCGGCAAGAAGATCCACCGGGCGGAGGATATCCCGCTCTACAGCTTCGACCGCGGCTTCGCCGCCGGCGCCGCCGCGGCGCTGCAGCGCCGCAGCAAGCTGAGCGTGTCGGTGACCGAAGCCCAGCTCTACCTGGGGATCGACGACGCCAGCTTCGGCACCGCGATCGAGCGGCACCGGCTGGCCTGATTGTTCACAGGTTCCCTGGGGCCTGCGGGCCCTGGGTTTACTTGTTGTGCGACAGCACCCAGGTGGCGAGCTGCTTGGCTTCCTCGTCCGTCACCGGCGCGCGCAGGACCGAAGGCGGCATATCGGTGGTACCCCAGTGCTTGTTGACGATCCAGTGCGGGTCGGTGCCGGTCTTGATCTCGTCGGCCAGCATGGTGTCGGCATTGGCCATCCCATGGTAGCGCCGCGCGATCTGCTGGAACGAGGGCCCGTAGCTCGGCGTCGAAGTCTTGTGGCAGCTGAAACATTTGCGTGCTTTGGCCAGTTCGACGGTGGAATCCGCCGCGAAAGCCGGTGCCAGTGCCAGCGGCAGCAGCAGCGTCGCCGCAAACTTCGCCACAGTGTTCGGTCTCATGAGCCCCCTCCGGTCGCAGTGGAAAAAAGCGCGGGCACTGCGCCGGCTGGCACAATTGCCCCGGCGCGGCATCCCGCACGGCGCTACCTTAAGCCCTGCGGCCGCCGAAAGGATTGACCTGGATCAAGCCGGCCGCTGGCTATGGCGACAGTCGCGCCTGCGCGTCGGCTGCCCGCTGCGGCGCCGGAACGGCGGTGACGCCCCGCACGAAGCCGGCGACATGGTCGATCAATTCCTGGTGCCCGGGCAGGCGGCTGGCCATCAGGGCGATGATCTTGACGTGCCCCATCCGCGGATAGGTCACCTTTTCGGCCGCCCCGCCCTCGCCGCGGATGCGTTCATACAGATTGTTGGTGTTCTTGACGTACACCACGTCGTCGTCGTCCCCGGCCAGCAGCAGCAGCGGCGGCCCGCTGCCGTCGGCATAGTGGATCGGCTGGGTCAGCGGCCAGCTCTCGCGCGGACCGAACAGCTCCTGCAGCACCGGGTCGGTGATGGGCAGGAAGTCGTAAGGGCCGGCCAGGCCCACCATGCCGCGCAGCCAGGCGCGATCGCCGCCGGAGCGGCGCAGCAGATCCGGGTCCAGCGCGAGCATCGCCGCGTTGTAAGCACCGGCGGAATGCCCCATCACCACCAGCTTGGCCGGGTCGGCACCATAGGCCGCGGCATGGGCGTGGGCCCACACCAGCGCCCTGGCGCAGTCGTCGAGAAATGCCGGATAGCGGACCTGCGGATAGAGCCGGTAGTCGGCGATCATCGCCACGAAACCCTGCTGCGCCAGGGCTTGCCCGACAAACTTGTAGGCCGACCGGTCCAGCGACTTGCCGGCCTGCCAGCTGCCGCCGTAGAAGAACAGCACCAATGGCGCATCGCGGGCGCCGTCGGGAACGTAGACGTCCAGACGCAAGCCGTCGGCGGCGTCATAGGCCTCCCCCCGCTCGACCCGGTAGCCGCTGTCGGGCGTGATGGCGTTGATGAACTGTGCACCGGAACAAGCGGCCAGCAGCAGGGTGGTGAACAGCGTGGCGGCAACGACGATATGGCTTTTCATGCCCATGGCGTGCAAGGCGGTGTGCGTTGATCGGCGCGGCAAGGCGCGGTGTACCTCCGGCCCCCACAACGGACACTATGCCACGGGCCGGTTCCGCCCGTTATACGGCCGACGGCCGGGTGTGGATGCAGCCGGCGGCAACGCCCCGGACCGGGCTCAGAATTCCGCCCAGTGCTCCGCGGCAGCCGCACTCCGCACCGCCGGTTTCGCCGCACCGTTGCTCTTCGGGCTCTCCGCCCGCAGCGGGCGGACCACGCGGGAACGCGGTAGTTCGTCGGACTTCGACGCGACCGGCGGCGGCGCGGCGGACGCCACGGCCGGCACCTGCCCGTCCAGCCTGAACCGCCGCACCGTCTCCACCAGCCCCGACGCCTGCTCCTGCAAGGACTGTGCGGACGCGGTGATCTGCTCCACCATGGCGGCGTTCTGCTGGGTACCTTCATCCATGTGCATCACGGCCTGGTTGACCTGATCGATGCCGTTGCTCTGCTCGGCCGAAGCCGCGCTGATCTCGGCCATGATGTCAGTGACCCGCTTCACCGACATCACCACCTCCTGCATGGTCGATCCGGCCAGCTCCACCAGCTTCCCACCGACCGCGACTTTGCCGGCGGAATCGCCGATCAGCTCCTTGATTTCCTTCGCCGCCGCCGCGGAGCGCTGGGCCAGGCCGCGCACCTCGGTTGCCACCACCGCGAAGCCGCGCCCCTGCTCGCCGGCGCGGGCCGCTTCCACCGCGGCATTGAGCGCGAGGATATTGGTCTGGAAGGCGATACCGTCGATGACGCCGATGATATCCGCGATCCTGCGGCTGGACTGGCTGATGGCGTCCATGGTCTTGATCACCTCGCCCACCGCCTCGCCGCCCTTGCGCGCGACGTCGCTGGCGCCGATCGCCAGCTGGTTGGCCTGGCGCGCGTTCTCCGCGTTCTGCTTGACGGTGCTGGTCAGCTCCTCCATCGAGCTGGCGGTCTCCTCCAGCGAGGCCGCCTGTTGCTCAGTGCGGGCCGACAGGTCGGAATTGCCGGAAGCGATCTCCTTCGAGGCGATGCTGATCGCATCGGCCGAATTCCTCATCTGCAGCACGATATCCTGCGAGGTCCGCAGCAGCCGGTTGATGGCCTCGGCGAGCTGGCGGAAGAAGCCCTGCTTGTCCTCCACCGTGATCTTGCGGGTGAAATCGCCGTCCGCCGCGCCCTGCGCCGCGGCCATCACCTCGGTCTCGGTGGCGACTTCGGCGGTGCGGTCCTTCCACTCCACCACGGTGCCCTGGCGCTCGCCGCGCTCATCCAGGATCGGATTCACGGTGAGGCAGAAGGTGTGCCCGCCCAGCCTGATCTCGGCCCGATGAGTCTGCTTGAGCGCCGTCAGCATCGCGGCCTGGTGTTCGGGGCGCTGATGAAACGCATCCATGCTGGCGCCGATCAATTTGTCGGCGTCGAACTTCGGCAACTGCTTACGGATGTCGGCCGCCGCCGAACTGAACATCTCGCGCACCGTGGCGTTCATGTAGATGATGCGGCGCTCGTTGTCGGCGATCATCACGTTGTTGCTGACGTTGTCCAGCGCGCAACGCACGCGCCGGTTTTCCGCGGCGATACGCTCGAGCCGAGCCTGATTTTCCGCCTCGCGCGCCGCCGCGGTGAGCTCGGCCGTCAGGTCCACTCCACCACGTAGCCGAGGCGGCGGCCGCGGCCGTCGTCGATCGGGTTGAGGATGAGGGAAAAGGTGCGGCCGTCGATGACGATGCGTGCGGTGTGCTGCCCCTGCATGCGCTTCAGCATGCCACGCTGATGGGCGGGGTTCTTGTGGAAGACGTCGATGTTCGAACCGACGATGCGGTCGGCCGTGAAATCCGGCAGCTGCTTGCGGATGTCGGCTTCGGCATCCGCCAGCATGCGCTGGATGGAACGGTTGACGTAGACGATGTTCAGGTCGGGGTCGGCGATCATCACGTTGGTCGACGCCATGTCCAGCCCGCCGCGGATGCGCGCCGTCGCGGCTCCGGACCTCTTGCCGATCGACTTGAACCGGCTCCAAATCCCTTTCATGCTGCCTCCAAAAAAAGAGCAGCGCAGCCATGTGCGCCTTCAATGGCGCTACATTAGGGATTGTGGTCGGCGGAGTATATTGATCTACGGTCGGAAAACCGGGTGCCGGCTGCCGGCGGGCGGCCTACAGTCGCCGTCCGTCCCGCAGCATGCGGGCGAAGTCGTCGGCCGGGACGGCGGGGCTGAACAGGAAGCCCTGGATCTCGTCGCAACGCAGCAGCCGCAGGAACTTGAGCTGCTCGTCCGAGTCGACGCCCTCCGCCACCACGCGCAGGCTCATCGAACGCGCCAGCGAGATGATGGTCGAGACGATGCCCATGGTGTCGGCGCTGTCGGTCATGCCGATGATGAAGGAGCGGTCGATCTTGACCGAGCTCACCGGCAGCTTGGACAGGTAGGACAGGGAGGAATAACCGGTGCCGAAATCGTCGATGGCGAGCTGCACGCCCATTTCGCGCACGTCGCGCAGCTTGCCGATGTGCTGCTGCATGTCCGGCATCAGCACCGATTCGGTGATCTCCAGTTCCAGGCCCGCGGCTTCCCGCCCGCGCCCCTGCACCACCGCCCGCACCTCGTCGACGAAGTCCGGCTGGCGCAGCTGCAGCGGCGAGACGTTGACCGCAATGTGCGGCAGCGCCAGGCCCGCCGCGAGCCACCGGTTGCGGTCGGCGGCCGCCTGGCGCAGCACCCAGCGGCCGACGTCCAGGATCAGGCCCGTCTCCTCCAGCAGCGGCATGATCTGGGCGGGCGGCACCAGGCCGAGCTCGGGGCTGTTCCAGCGCAGCAGCGCCTCGGCGCCGCAGATAGTGCCCTCGCGCAGGTCCACCTTGGGCTGGTAGTAGAGCACGAACTCCGACTCGTCCAGCGCACGGCGGAGCTGCCCTTCCAGCTTCAGCTTCTGCTTGAGCGCCAGGCCCATCTGCTGGGTGTAGAACAGGTAGTTCTCGCCCGAGGTCTTGGCCTTTTTCAGGGCGGCCTCGGCGTTCTGGATCAGGCTGTCGCCGTCGTCGCCATCCTCCGGGAATATGGCGATGCCGACCCGCGCCGACACACGCACCTCCTGGCCGGCCAGCAGGTACGGCCGGTTGAGGCCGTTCCACATGCGCTCGCGCATCACCGTGGCCAGCCCGGGGGTGTGGCGGAGGTCGGGCGCGATCACCGCGAAGCGATCGCCGCTGACCCGGGCCAGGCGGTTGGCGCCGCCGGCATAGCGGCGCAGCCGGCGGGCGAACATCTTGAGCAGCTCGTCGCCGGCAGCCATGCCCAGCGTGTCGTTCACGGTCTTGAAGCGCGCCACGTCCAGCAGCAGCACCGTCAGGCCTTCCTCCTTCTGCCGCGCCGCCTGGGCGTACTGGTTGAGGCGGTCGCTGAACAGCCGGCGGTTGGCGAGCCGGGTGAGCACGTCGTAATAGGCCAGGTAGTCGAGCTGCTCCTCGCGCGAGATGAACTCGAGCGCATAGGAGATGTCGCCAGCGAGCTCAGCCAGGAGCTTCACCTCGCTGTCGTCGAAGAAGTCGGATTCGCCGGCGTAGAAGCAGATGCAGCCGATCATCTTGTTGCCGGCCTGCAGCGGGAAGGCGGCCACCGAACGGAAACCGCGGCTCAGAGCCTCGTCTCGCCACGAAGCGAAGTCGGGGTCGGTGGCGATGTCGTTGCAGATGCGCGGCCGCCCCTCGCGCAGATTGCCGGCGCTGGGACCCCGCCCGGCGGGCTGTTCGCCGGACAGGCGGATGCGCTGCCGGCTGTCGATATACCCTTCGCTCAGGCCGCAGGACGCCACCGGGACCAGCGCATCCCCCTGCAGCCTGCCGATCCAGGCCATCGGGAACAGGCCCTGCTCGACCGCGATGCGGCAGGCGCCGTCGAACAGCTCCTGCTGGTTGCGGGCACGCACGATCAGGGTGTTGATGCCGGACAGCACGGCGTAGACGCGGTTGAGACGGCGCGCCGCCGCTTCGGCCTGCTCGCGCTGGATCACCTTCAGCTGCAGCGCCTCGTTGGCCTGGCGCAGCGCGTCCTCCGCCACCTGCTGGTCGTGGATGTCGGTGGCGGTGCCGACCCATTCGATGACCTTGCCTTCGGCATTGCGCAACGGCACGGCGCTGGACCGGAAGTACCGGTAGGAGCCGTCCCGCATCAGCATGCGGAAGCGGTTTTCGTAGTTGCCGCCGCGACGAATCCCCTCCGCCCAGTCCTCGACGACGCGTGCACGATCGTCGGGGTGGACCACCGTCAGCCAGTCCTGTGCGTATGCCCGCTCCGGCGGCAGGCCGGTATAGCGCTCGAACACCGGCGATACGTTGAACACGCTACCCCTGGGATCGGCCAGCCAGACGATCTGGGTCGAAGCCTCCACCAGGGAGCGGAAGCGCTCCTCGCTGCGCTTCAGCGCCAGCTGTGCCAGCTTGCTCTCGTGGATGTCGCGGGTGGCGCCGACCATCCGCAGCGGCCCGGCGGCGTCATACTCGCAACGGCCGCGGGAATCCACCCAGCGCATGGCGCCGTCCTGCCGGATGATGCGGTATTCGGCCTCGTACTCGATGTTCTGGACGACGGCGGCGCGGAAGCGGGCAAACACCATGGGACGATCGTCGACATGGATGGCGTTGACGAAGTCCTCCAGGGTGGGGTTGGCACCAGGGGCCAGTCCGAAAATCGATTTGAGCGTTTCGCTCCATTCCAGGGTCTGGTTGGCGATGCCCCATACCCAGGTGCCGGCGCCGAACGCCTCGATCGCCTGCAGCAGCCTGTTGTCGCCGCCCAGCCGGCGCGATTCCGCCGGCGGCGCCTGCACGCCGACGCGATCCCCCTCCGGTTCGGTGGCGCGCGATTCGCCCGCGGCCTGCCAGTCGGAAGGCACGATCCGATCCTCGGCGTCCGGCTCACGACTCTCCACGAAATCTCCGGTGCTTCAGAACCGATGCCGGGGAACACCCGGACCGGTTCCGATACGCCAGACTGGCTCTCCTGCCCATGCCACCTCCACCCTCAGATCACCCATGCTGCGACTTGCGTCGCGGGGCAGCTGCTTCCCATTTTTTGCAATCGCCAGACGCACTTATCAGTAAGCTACGCCGTGACCGGTGGCAGATCAATTGAATTCCGGACCAACGAACCGATCTGGCCGCAGATACGGATAGCCGGGCCATGGGAACCTGTCCGCGCTCCAGGCGGGCACAGGCGGCTGTCCCGCCTCGCCCGGCGCCCCCGGCAAACGGCCCGCGCAGCTTGCGGCGCGGAGCCTCGGGTGGGTGAATATGCCCTTGAAAACAACGGCTTCGACACGGTGGCCGGGCGGTGGCATAGCCCGCCCCGGCGCGCCAGAATAACCCACGCTCCAGCGAACAGCGTCGGGAACATTTGACCATCCGCAAAATCGTCCACATCGACATGGATGCCTTTTACGCATCCGTCGAGCAACGGGATGACCCGGGCCTGCGCGGCAAACCGGTCATCGTGGCCTGGCGCGGCAACCGCTCCGTGGTCTGCGCCGCTTCGTACGAGGCCCGGACCTTCGGCGTCCGCTCGGCGATGCCTGCGGCCCGCGCGGAGCGTCTCTGCCCCGAGGGCATCTTTGTACCGCCGGACTTCGCCCGCTATCGCGCTGTGTCACAGCACACGCGGGAAATATTCCGGCGCCACACGGACCTGGTGGAACCCCTTTCGCTCGACGAAGCTTATCTCGACGTCACCGAGAACAAAGGCGGCCTGCCCAGCGCCACCGATGTGGCGCGCACGATCCGGGCGCAAATCCTGGAGGAACTCGAGCTGACGGCGTCGGCAGGCGTGGCCCCCAACAAGTTCCTGGCCAAGATCGCGTCGGACTTCCGCAAGCCGAACGGCCTGTTCGTGATCAAGCCGGACGACATCGACAGGTTCCTGCTGCCGCTGCCGGTCGGCCGCCTGCCGGGGGTCGGCAAGGTGATGGAGGGGAAGCTGGCCGCACTGGGCATTGCCACGGTGGCGGAGCTGCGCGCAATCGAGCGCCCGGCGCTGGAAGCCCGCTTCGGCCGCTACGGCGGCCGCCTGCATGAGCTGGCGCGCGGCATCGACCAGCACGCCGTGGTGCCGCATCGCCCCACCCAATCCATCTCCGCCGAGGACACGTTCGAGCAGGACGTGCCGCTGGACGGAACCGAACCGATGATCCGGCGCCTGGCCGAAAAGACCTGGGCCGCATCGCTCAAGGAATCCCGCGTTGCCCGCACCGTGGTGCTCAAGCTCAAGACCAGCGACTTCCACATCATGACGCGCAGTCATACCCCCGAATCGCCGCCCGCCTCCTGCGAGGAATTGACCCGGATCGCGCTGGCGCTGCGCGAGCGCGTCGGGCTGGACGCGCGGGTGCGCTATCGGCTGGTGGGGGTGGGTCTGAGCAATTTCGAGGATCGTGACGAACTGCGCGCCCAGCAGGCGCTATTCCAGTAGACGCGCTCAGCCACCTTCGGCCAGGGCATCGGCGTCCCACAAGTCCCTGCCCGGATCCTCGGTCGAGATCAGGACCAGGGTCTGATCGGGCCGCATCTGCCCGGCGGCCTCGCAGGCCCAGCCGAGGGCGTAGGCCGTCGCCTTGGCCAGCGCGATGCCCTCCAGCCTGGCCAGCTCGCGCAGCGCCCGCTTGGCCGAGCTCTCACCGGCCTGCACCCGCTCAACGCGGCCGGTCTCCTGCAGCCAGCGATGTTCGCGCACCAGGCTGACGCACTCCACCCCCTGCAAGGAGCTTTGGGTCAGACGCCATTTGTCCGACGAGCGCATGTTGGTGTTCGGGTCACGGCCGGCGACCACCTCGACGGACTGCAGCTCCGAGATCGGCTGCACCAGGACCAGCCGGCTCTGCCGATCCGCGATGAATGCGGGGAACAGCGCCAGCGCATCGATGTTGTCGCCGGACCGCGCCACCAGCAGGCTCGGCGGCGGCTGCCCCAGCTCGGCCAACTGGCGCCGGCACTCGCGGCCGACCACCGCGGCGAATTCGTGCGACAGCGCCGTATAGGGTTCCGGGGCGCCCTCGAGGCCGAACACGACGAATGTCTCCTCCGGACTGCCCGCCCAGTGCAACAGGGCCCACTCGCGCGCGTTGTCGCTGCTGTGTCCGCCTTCGTCCGGGCGCTCCATCAACCTGGCGCCGAGCAGGCGGATGCGGAAGGTGACAGCGGGGTGGCGGGCATGATCCTCCGGTGTCATGAACACCACCGCTTCCATACCCAGCCGCGCGGCGATCGAAGCGGTCAGCACACCGCGGCGTCCGTCGACGGTAAAGGTCACCAGGGTCTTGCGGCCGAGGCGCTGCGCCAGCAGCGCCTGCCCCACCACGCTGATGATCAGCTGCGTATCCTGCGGCAACAGGTCCTCGCGCTTGAGGTGGATCTGCGCCCCGCCGATCTGTTCGGACAGGCGCCGAAGCTGCAACAGGGGCGCGGGCCGCCGCGCCAGATAGGCCAGCTCCAGCTCCAGTTGCCGGTGCAGGGGCGGCTCGGCGCCAAGGGTGCTCACCGCGTCCGCCAGCGCCTGGAAATGGGCGGTGAAACGCTCGTCGTCGCCGAGGCGACGTCCCTGCGCGAGCGCCTTCTCCGCATCGACGGTCATGCCGACGAATTCGATGCGATCGCTGCCCTCGATGGAGAAAAGCTGCGCACCCGGTATCAGCATCCGTCCCATGCTCAGGCACCGGCGCCATTCCGGCGAGGCGCCCTTGTCGGCAACCAGCACGGCAAGCTCCTGCGCCTGGCTCAGGAACGGCTCGGCACGCTGCGTCTCGTAGTACAACTCGAGCAGCCTCAGCCGCAGCGCGACGTTGTCCGGCTGGGCCGTGATCTGCCCCGTCAGCTCGGCGACGAGCCGGTCGTAATGCGAGGGTAGTACCTTGTCGATCGCCGTCTCCGGTGGTGCCAGCCGGATTTTGCTCCTGTATTCGCGCCCCGTCACACCAGGGTACGCGCCAGCCGGTGGCCGGCAGGCCAGGCCGCTTGCGCGCAGAGGTCATGGCCTGGC
This sequence comes from Nevskia sp., assembly GCA_031291075.1. Taxonomy (GTDB): domain Bacteria; phylum Pseudomonadota; class Gammaproteobacteria; order Nevskiales; family Nevskiaceae; genus Nevskia. Next base: position 55,101 of record JARLJS010000160.1, read on the forward strand.
GCTGCCGGATGGCGCACGCTCCGCGGTGATCATGCAAGTGTCACCCGAAATTGATTAATCTTTGACCACCCTTCGAATTCCCCTCAACTCTTCAGGAGAGACGCCATGAACTGGACCGCCGCGGACATCCCCTCGCTCAAGGGCAAGGTCGCCATCGTCACCGGAGCCAACAGCGGCCTGGGCCTGCACACCACCGAAGGACTGGCCCGCGCCGGCGCGAAGGTGGTGATGGCCTGTCGCGATGCCGCCAAGGCGGCCAAGGCGGTGACGCGGATCAAGCAGGACGTCCCTGGCGCGCAGATCGAGGTGATGACGCTGGATCTGGCCGACCTGGCCTCGGTGCGCAAGTTCGCCGCGGAGTTCTCGGCCAAGTATTCCCGCCTCGACCTGCTGTGCAACAACGCCGGCGTGATGGCGGTGCCTTTCATGAAAACCAAGGACGGCTTCGAGATGCAGGTGGGCACCAACCATTTCGGCCATTTCGCGCTCACCGGCCTGCTGCTGGACAAGCTCAAGTCCACGCCCGGCTCGCGCATCGTCAACGTGGCCAGCATGGCGCACCGCTGGACCAAGGCGATGAACCTGGACGATCCGAATTTCGAGCACAGCAAGTACTGGAAGTGGGATGCGTATGGCAAGAGCAAGCTGGCCAACCTGCTGTTCACCTTCGAGCTGAACCGCAAGCTGCAGCAGGCCAAGCTGGCCGTCACCGCCGCGGCGGCGCACCCGGGTTTCTCCGACACCAACCTGCAGTACGTCGGGCCGGCGCTGGAGAACTCCCGGCTGGGCAAGGTGGCGATGAAGCTCGGCAACGGCCTGTTGGCGCAGCCCGCGGAGATGGGCGCGCTGCCGACCCTGTACGCCGCCACCGCCCCGGACGTGACCGGCGGCGACTACATCGGCCCCAACGGCTTCAACCAGATGCGCGGCTATCCCACCAAGGTCGGCTGCCGCCGGATGGCCCGCGACGAGCAGCTGGCGGCGCGCTGGTGGGCGCTGTCGGAGCAGCTGACCGGGGTGAAATATCTATCCTGAGGCGGCGCTGCCCCGGATATGATGGCCGGACAAGCCAAGTAAAGGCCTCCGGCCCAGGGGAATTGTTGTGACCAGCATCGGTAAACGCGAAGTCAGCCTGCGCTTCCTGGCGGAGCCGGGCGACGTCAATTTCGGCGGCAAGGTCCACGGCGGCACCGTGATGAAGTGGATCGACCAGGCCGGCTACACCTGCGCGGTGAGCTGGAGCGGCCGCTACTGCGTCACCGTCTACGTCGGCGGCATCCGCTTCATCCGGCCGATCCGCATCGGCGACGTGGTGGAGGTGCGGGCGCGGGTCATCTACACCGGTAACAGCAGCATGCACCTGTCGGTGGACGTGCAGGCCGGCGATCCCCGCCAGGGCCGCTTCGAGAAGACCACCCACTGCGTGATCGTGTTCGTGGCCCTGGACGAAAACGGCAAGCCGGTACCGGCCCCGCACTGGGAGCCGCAGACGGACGAGGACCGGCAGCTGCAGGCCTACGCCCGCAAGGTGATGAGCCTGCGCACCGCCGTCGACGAGGAAGCGACGCGGATGTTTCCGACCGCGGGCTAGAGCATTTTCTCTTTACGTGCACATTCTTTCCCCTCTCCCGCAAGCGGGAGAGGGGAACAACATGTATGCATCTAAACTAAAGATGCCCTAATCGAGGTATTTCGGGAATTTCGGCAGCGCCTTGAAGTCGATCGGGTCGTGCTGCACCACCAGCCGGCCCTTGGTGTTCTTCAGGATGGTGTTGACGCGATCGATCGAGGCCAGGGTGTCGGCGCGCTCGACGTTGAACGGCGGCACGCGGCGGTACCTGAAGTTCTCGCGCAGGTGATAGAGATCGCCGGACAGGATCACGGTGCCGGCCTTGCTCAGGCGCAGTTGCAGCGACTGGTGCCCCGGGGTGTGGCCGGGGGTGCGCAGGATGCGCACGCTGCCGTCGCCGAACACGTCGTAGTCGGTGTCGATCATCTGCGTCTTGGCGGTCTTGTAGGCGCTCAGGGTGTCGACGTCGACGAACGGCCCCGGCTTGCTCAGGGCCCAGTCCAGCTCGGCCTTGTTGATGATCCAGGTGGCGCCGGGGAACTCGTTGGCATTGCCGGTGTGGTCGAAATGGAAGTGCGAGAACGCCAGGAAGCCGATGTCCGCCGGCGTCAGGCCGATCTGCTTGAGCTGATCCGGCAGCCTGACATCCACCCAGGTGTGGACGCCGCTGTTCTCGACCCCGCCCTTGTTGTCGGCCAGCTTGTCGCCGAGGCCGGTATCCCACAGCAGGTTGCCCTTGGGATGACGGATCAGGTAGCAGGGATCGACCAGGGTGCCGGGCTTGCCGTCGTACTCGCCGGTGTCCGAGAACATGGCCATGTCCTTGAGCTGCACCCGGCCGCAGTCCAGCGCGTACAGCCGCACCTGTTTGACCTCGTCGGCGGCAAGCGCCGGGCCGAGGACGGAAGCGAGCGCCAACAACGCGCCGCCGAACACGCGCAGCAGGATCGAACGGGACATCGGGGCCTCCTTGCAGTGGCGGGGAGTGCCGATTCTAGCCGGTGTCCGCGCGGCGGCAAGATCCGATGCGCCCGCGCCGTTTTCAGCCGAACACCACCACGCTCTGCCGGCTCAGCGCCACCGCCCTGCCGCCGGGGCTCCACAGCACCGCGCTCTGGCCCAGGTAGCCGTCGCCGCCGGCGGTGACCTCGGCGTCCATCAGCCAGTAACCGTCCGGCGCGGCATCGTAGCGCTCGGTCAGCAGCTCCAGCGTCCAGGTCATGGAGCTGGCCATGGCCGGCTTGCTCAGCAGCGACAGCGCCGGCGAAGGGATGGCATCGGCCAGGGCGATGACCTGCGCCTCCCCTTCCACGCCAGGGCCGGGGAAAGGCTCGTGCCGCAGGCGCACGTAGATCCGCGTGCGCGGCTGCGCAGCGCCGGAGAACGGGAAGCCACCCTCGGCCCAGCGCTGCTCCACGTTGCGCACGAACTCCGGCATCATGCCGGGCAGGAACGGCACCTGCTGCGCTTGTTGCGCGCTGCGCGCCACTTGCGGTGGCGGCGGGTCGATGGCGATGGCCGAGGGCCGGGTGGCGCCGAAGATGCCCAGCGCCACGCAGGCGGCCTGGCCGGCGTCGAGGATGCGGGCCTCGACCTGGGTCGCGGACTTGCCGGTCCGCAGCACGCGCGCCTCGATGCGCACGGTGCCGGGCGGCACGGGGGCGATGAAACTCACCTGCAACGTACGCAGCGGCAGCGCGGCGGGCACCAGTGCGCGCATCGCGCGCACCGCCAGCGCGGCCTGCAGCCCGCCGAACGCCGTGCGGCCCTGCGACCAGCTCGGCGGAATTGCGGCCGACCAGGCCCCATCGCGCTCCGTAACGGAGGCCAGCACCTCGGAATACAGCATCCCTACTCCTGTTGACCCTGGTCCTGCCGGCCCCGCTCGCGCCGCTTCTGCACGTAGTTGAGTGTGGCCACCATGCCCTTGTAGAACTGCCCCATCATCATCAGGGTGGTGCCCGGCAGCGCCGCGGTGGCCACGTGCAGCGCATGCGCCGGCACGGTGGAGCGGAACGCCGGGTGCGACTTGACCGCGCCCACGATCCAGCCGGCCGCCTTGGCCACGTCCATCTGCGGCACGTACTTGTAGATCTCGGTCGGCGCCGTCATTGCCGTCTTCACCAGGGGGTAGTTCAGGCTGGTGACGGTGATGCCCTTGTGATTCAGCTCGATCCGCAGCGAGCGCGAAAAAGAATCGAGAGCGGCCTTGCTGGCGGTATAGGCGGCGAAACGCGGCGGGTTGGTCAGCACCGCGGCGCTGGATACGTTGATGACGTGGCCCTGCCCCTGTTGCAGCATGCGCGGCAGCAGCCGCAGCGTCATGCGCACTGCGGCGAAGTAGTTGATCTGCATGGTGCGCTCGAAATCGTGCGGGCGGTCCACCGATTCCCGCAGCGACCGCCGGATCGAGCGCCCGGCGTTGTTGACCAGCACGTCGACCCGCTCGTGCTCGGCCAGGATCGCCGCGCAGCAGGCGTCGACCGAGTCATTGTCGGTCAGGTCGGCCGGGTAGATGTGGGCATTGCCCCCTTCCGCCACGATCTCCTCGCGCACCCGCTCCAGCTCATCCCTGCGTCGCGCCACCAGGCAAACGTTGGCACCGGCCCGCGCCAGCTGCTTCGCCGCCGCTTCGCCGATGCCGCTGGAGGCGCCGGTGATGACGATGGTAAGGCCTGGGGAATGATTGTTTTTGGGCATGTGCTGGGTCTTCGATCCGGGCTGAGATTACAGCATACTCGTCCGTATGGTTAAGCTGATTCGCCGCGGAGACGCAGCCGGCTGGTCAATCCAACCAGTGCCGGCGCCGTCATGCCCCCCTCTCCGTTGAGTTTGAATCCAAATGGCCGCAGATTGCATCCAATGGAGGTCATTCGAGGAGTTCCCCATGGCCGTTTTCCTGTTCCTGTGCCTGCTGGCCGCGCTCGGCGGCCTGTGGCTGCTGTTGAGCCTAGTGTGGCTGATGTTCCGGGCGGCGTTCTGGCTGCTTGGCACTGTGCTGGGCCTGGTCGTCGGTGGCCTGGCGCTGCTGGTGGTGGGCGCGGTCGGCTTGGCCCTGCTGCCGCTGGCCGGCCTGCTGGCGCTGCCTTTCGCCCTGCCCTTGCTGCTGGTGGCGGGGCTGGTCTGGCTGCTGCTCCGGAGTTCGCGCGGCCGGATGCCGACACCGGCGCCAATCGGGCGCTGAGCGAGGCTACCTAGGGCCTGTTGACCATTACTTTGGCACTGCGACGGGGTGCGGCGGCGACACGGTGCCGCGAAGCGTGGGGTGCGGGAGCCGCCGCATACGGCCCCTCCCGCTCCACCGCGCTTCGCGCGCTCCGAGTCGGGGCCGTTTTTCGCGCAGTGCAAGGAACGAGCGACGCGGTGTACTGGAAGTACATGAGGAGCGAGAGACGTGGCAATGC
>JARLJS010000161.1 GCA_031291075.1 Nevskia sp.
ACCGGCCGCCAGCGTCACCGTGCTGGCGACGGTCGCGGTGGCGGCAGCGGTGCCGGTCGCCCCAGCCGGCAGCAGGGCGATATCGCCGTTGAGATAAAGGGCATCGGGCACCTTGAGCGTGACGTCGCCGGCGAAGGCGATAGTAGTGCCGGTCAGCGAGACGGAATCGAGGCCGGCGCCGTTGATGGTGTCGGCGGTGATGAGGGCGGTGCCGCTGGTCAGGCCGAGGGCGGTGAGCGAGCTTGCCGTGGTCGGGGCGCTGGCCGAGGACAGAGCCGAGGCGACATCGCCGCTTTGAGTGATCAGGATGGTGGCGCCGTCAGTAATGTTGAGGGTTCCGCCCGAGGCCGAGGCCGCACCACCGGCCGCGCTGATGGTGCCGGAGAAATAGACCTCGTTACCGCCAAGCGTCAGGATACCGCCATCGCTCCAGATCGGCGAGGTGACAATACCGGCCGTACGCAGGCTGGTGCCGCCGGAAGGTTCCTGGATGGTGGCGCTGGCGCCCTGCAGATCGAAGGTCGAACCCGCCAGGGCAACGATGGTGCCGTCGCTGGAGAGGGTGATGCTGCCGCCGTCGAGTACGCTGCCGGTGGTATAGGCGGTGACCAGCGGATCGGGCACATAGGTGCCGGAGACATCGAGAACCGCGTCAGCGCCGATCCACACGTCCTGGGCCGCCTTATAGTTGGCGCTGTAGGTCAGCCCGGTATCATCGCTGGTGATCGCAATGCTGCCGCCATGGGCGATGATCGAGCCCAGGATAGTCACCGGCCCATCGGCGGAGAGCGTGATGACGGCCCCCGTGGTCGCCCCCGGATCGGCGACGATCGAGGCACCGGCGCCGATGGTGATGCCGGCCGGATGGTCGGGATCGGTGGAATAGGCGAAGCCGCCATAGCCCTGCTGGGTCAGGGTCAGGTCGACCGCTTGGCGCAGGCCGTCGAGGGCATAGCCCAGGCTGGCGAAATCGCGCACCAAGGCGCCGGTGGCCGGTAAGGTGGTGGTGCTGGAAAGCTGATAGGTCTGCTGTTTCAGGGTCAGCGTGGTGCCGGCGGCGACGGTGATGTCGCCATAGGTGCTGGTCAGCTTGTAGGTGGAGAAGCCTTGGGTGAAGAAGCTGGTGGGCAGGGTCACCGCGCCGGTGGTGGTGTCGGTGGCGACGGTGGTGGCGGTGCCGTCGATGGCAATGGCCGGCACCTGCAGGGTCAAAGTGCCGCCCTCGTTCAGGCCGGCAGCGTAGATGGTGCCGTCCATCACCACCGTGGCGGCGGTGGCCGTCACCGGTGCCACGGGGTAGTTCGCGGTCCCGTTGTAAGTGTCGGAGTACCAGGTCCCGGCATAGGTCTGCAGCGTCAGGTTGCCGCCGTTGCCCGAGGGCAAACCGTCGGTGTCGGTCTTCAGCACCCCTTTGGTACTGACATAGCCGCCACTCTCCAGGTCGAGGACGCTGCCCGCCGCCAGGATGATCGATGACGTCTCGTCCTGCGCCGTGTAGGTATATGTTCCATCGCCGTTGTCGTGGCCGTTGCCGGATCCCACCTTGGCACTGCTGACATCGGTGACCAGCGTGATGCTGCCGCCATTGATCCAAGCCGAGCCTTGCAGGGTGAGGGAATCGAGGCCGCTGTCGTTGACCCACAGGCCGGAGACGTCGAGCACCGCATCCGATCCGATGGTCAGCGCCGTCGCCACGTAATCACCAAGAGCCGCCACCGAACTGTTGGAAAGATAGGTATAGCCGGTGAGAGCGATGGTGCCGCCATGGGCAGTGAGTGAGCCGTCGATGGTGGTGACCCCGGTCAGCGTGATGGTGCCGCCGGGCCGCACCGTCAGGCTGGTCCCCTTGTCCATCGACAGCTCGTAGACGCCCTTGATGGTGATCTTGCCCAGGTTCTCGGAGGTCAGCAGGTCGGTGGAATAATAGATCGTCGACAGCCCGTTCACCGTCGGCAGGGAGAGATTGCCCGCATCGGCGGTGACCCCCGACAACACGTCGGCCATGGCGGCGGCGGTGTCGGCGGACGACGCCAGCACTACGGAATCGGTGGTGGTGGCGCCGCCGGCCTCCGTCACCGCGATGGTCAGCGAGGCG
>JARLJS010000162.1 GCA_031291075.1 Nevskia sp.
CGGATGGCCAGCCGTGCCATCAGTTCGGCACGTTCCGCATCGGTCATTGCAAGCTTCGTTGCTGGGCGTCCCGTTCTGGCCATCGCTGTAGTTTCCCGCACTTGGAAAGTCATGCGACAGCCATGGGTCTATTTAGTTCATGTTACTTTTGAGACATGACACTAGGTTAAGGCCGATGATTGCAACGATGACGCCGGTCACTACTGGGGGCATGAGACGGTCTATCCAACCGTAACCGATCGCTGAGACAATCGCTCCTATGACGCAATAAAGCGCACCCGCCGCGACAATGCCCCCCAATGCAACAGGGATGTTTGGATTCGGGCCGTGGCCAGAATATGCTGTAGCAGCAACAACTGCTGCGATGAAGGAAAAACTCGACCCTAGATAGCTGGGGATGTGGCCACGTAGTAGAAGGTAGAACAGGATCGTAGCGACGCCAGAGAAGAAAATAGCGACGTTCGGGTCAAACCCCATAAGCAGAGGCCCCAGCACGGTTGCCCCGAACATGGCAACAACATGTTGGGCGCCGGCAAAGACGTTCTGTGCTAGTGTGGTGAGTTGGAAATTCGTTAACTAAATTTCTTCGTCATTCCCGCGCAGGCGGGAATCCAGTTTTCGATTTTGCACGAAGCTCCAAAGCAGACTGGGTCCCCGCCTCCGCGGGGACGACAGTCCCAACTTAATAAACGGATTTCCAACTCACCACACTAGAGGTAGTTTGTCCTCCGGGTAAACTATCGCTCCGTCTCGATTTGCCGTTGAAGTCATACCCCCCCCTGAAGGATGCCATTTCACATGCGTCAGAAAAACCATTGCCCCCTGCTCGTAAGCTAGAGGATCGAATCGGCTTTCGGAGTGGGAAACGTCCCTGCTGCCCCTAAGAAAGACCTGAACTTTCTACGAGCTTGTGGCCCTCGAAGTCAATATACAGGCAAAATATGCTCCTGAGAATGGCTTGCTCACCGCTCAGCCAGACTCGCCATTTCGGACCTAATCCACCCATTCATGGTCCGTGATAGAACATCCCGAACATAGCCCAAAACAGCGCGAGCGTGCCGTTTCGCAGGTGGTATTCGTACAGTTCGGCGGCGGAGCTGTAATTCCGCCGGGACCCCAGTGGTGCCGGCAGTGGTTGCCCATGCTGTGGCGGTGGGCGCCGAGGCGCGCGTTTGCGCCGCACTGGTGCCGAGGATGCGTTTGCCGAGGGCATGCAAGCCGCTCTCCTGGTCGATGACGACGTAATCGCGCCGCTCGTCTTTGGCGAGCATCAGCCCCCGGTCGGCCAGAGCGGCGGCAAAGGCTTGCCCGTTGTCCGACCGTTCCGAGGCGTCGCGGATTTCCGCGCGGATGGCTTTCGGATCGACGCCCAGGCGCGAGGCCTGCTCGTACGCGTCGCGTGTCGGGCCTTCGGCTCGCCGGGTTCGCGCTCGTTGCGCGCCCTCACCGGCGTCTCACGGCGCGGCCTCTCCCAAGGGGGAGGGTGACATGAGATACTGGTGCCTTGATGGGACATCACACTAGGCGAGCAGCCGCACGCTCCCCACCAGCAGCCGCGACCGGTCGGCGCAGGGTCCGACGAGGATCTCGACTTCCCCGGGCTCGAACACCGGCGCGAGGTCGGCGCCGAGAAAGCGCAGTTCCGCCGCCGGCAACGACAACCTCACCGTGCCGGTTTCGCCCGGGCGCAACTCGACCTTGGCGAAGCCGCGCAGTTCAAGCAGCGGACGCGCCACGCTGGCCAGCTTGTCGCGGGTGAACAGGAACACGGTCTCCACCGCGCTGTGTGCGCCCTCGTTGGTGACATCGACCTTCACTTCGATGGTGCCGCTCTCCGTCACGCTGTCCGGCGCGACGCGCAGGTTGGATTGGACGAGGCGCCCATAACCCAGGCCGTGGCCGAAGGGGTAGAGGGGTTCGTTGGGAACGTCGAGGTACTTGCTGGTGAAGTGATCCTTCGGATCGGCCGGGCGTCCGCTGGGACGCTGGCCGAAGAAGATCGGCACCTGCCCCAGTGCGCGCGGCCAGGTGACCGGCGTGCGGCCGCTCGGCGACACGCGCCCGGCGAGGATGTCGGCCAGCGCCGGACCGGTCTCGCTGCCGAGAAACCAGGCGGCGAGCAGGGCGTCGGCCCGCTCGGCCAGCCAGGGCACGATCAGCGGCCGGCCGGAGAAGAGGATCGCGGTCACCCGCTTGCCCATGCCGTGGGCGCGGTCCAGTACCGCCTCGGCCAGCGTGCGCTGGGGGCCGGGCAGTTCGGGGCAGGCGCGGCTGGCGGCTTCGCCGCTCATGTTCGCCCCTTCGCCCAGGCACAGCACGATGGCGTCGACGTGATCGCACAGCTCGACCGCCGCGGCGATATGGCCGCAGTCGTCGCCGACGATGGCGGAGCCGGGGGCATGCAGGACCTCGATGCCTTCCAGCTCGCGGCTCAGTCCCGCCAGCACGCTGACCTGCCCTTCGGGCACTCCGGCGGCCCACCAGGGGCCGCGCATCTCGGCCGGCGCGTCGGCCAGCGGGCCGATCAGGGCCAGCCGGCGCACCTTGGCCAGGGGCAGGGTGTCGCGGTCGTTCTTCAGCAGTACCGCCGCGCGGGCGGCGATCGAACGCGCCAGCAGGCGGCGGCGTCCCACCGTCTCCTGGTCCTCGGGCTGGCTGCCGCGGCGGTAGGGATCGTCGAACAGGTCGAGCCGCTCCTTCAGCGCGAGCACCCGGCGCACCGCGGTGTCGATCTGCTCCATCGTCACCAGGCCGCGCTCCAGCGCGACCGGCAGGCCTTTGCGGTAGGCGTCGGCCATCATGTCGATGTCGATGCCGGCCTTGAGCGCCAGCGCCGCCGCCTCGGCCAGGTCGGCGGCGACGCCGTGACGGATCAACTCGCCGATGGCGTTGTAGTCGCTGATCAGCACGCCGTCGAAGCCGAACTCGCCGCGCAGCGTATCGCGCAGCAGTGCGGTGTGGGCCGTCATCGGGATGCCGTTGAGATCGGTGAAGGCGGGCATCACCGTGGCCACGCCGGCCTTTACCGCCGCGGCGAAGGCGGGCAGGTGGATTTCGCGCAGGGTCCGCTCCGAGATGTCCACTGCGGCGTATTCACGTCCCGCCGTCACCGGGCCGTAGGCGCAGAAATGCTTGGCGCAGGCGGCGAGCGAGTCCGCACAGGCGAGGCCGCCGCCCTGGAAGCCACGCACCTTGGCGGCGGCGATCTGCGCGCCCAGCCAGGGGTCCTCGCCCGGACCTTCGGCGGTGCGGCCCCAGCGCGGATCGCGCGAGACGTCCAGCATCGGCGCGAAGGTCAGGGCCAGGCCGTCGGCGGCGGCCTCGACGGCGGACGCGCGCGCGGTGAGTGTCCAGGCGTCGCGGTCGAACAGGGCCGCTTCCCCCAGCGGGATGGGAAACAGCGTGCGATGACCGTGGATGATGTCCAGCCCGATCAGCAGCGGGATGCCGAGGCGCGACTCCTCCACTGCCAGCCGCTGCATCTCGTGGATCGGCCCGGGCCCGATCAGGTTGAGCAGGTTGCCGATGGCGCCGGTTTTGATCGCCTCGGTGGAGTCGCCGGCGATGATCGGCCCGGTCACGGCGTAGCCGGCCGCGGTCATGGTGAGCTGGCCGAGCTTCTCCGGCAGGGTCATCTTGCACATCAGTTCGTCGATGCGGCTCATCGCGTACTTCCGCGGCAGGTACCCGGGCATGATAGTCGGCGCGGCGCGCACGGGCATCGAACTATAATCCGGCGAGGAGGTGGTCATGCCCAGAGGCGACCGGATCACGAAGTCCAAGAAACTGAGCCCCGCGGCGCTGGCGGCCCTGCCGGACGAACTGCTGATCGAGGCCGTGCAGCGGCAGACCTTCCGTTTCTTCTGGGAGGGCGCGCACCCGGTCAGCGGGCTGGCGCTGGATCGCCGCAGCGTCCGTGACAAGACGGCCGACGACAAGATCGGGGTGGGTGGCTCGGGCTTCGGCGTGATGGCGCTGATCGTGGCGGTCGAGCGCGGCTGGGTTACGCGCGAGGCGGCGCTGCTGCGCCTGGGCGGCATGCTCGACCTGCTGTACCGCGCCACCTGCTACCACGGCGCCTTCCCGCACTTCATGGATGGCCGCACCGGCGCCACCATCCCGTTCTGGCGCAAGGACGACGGCGGCGACCTGGTGGAGACCGCCTTCCTGTGCATGGGCTTGTTGTGCGCGCGTCAGTACTTCGACCGCGACACGCCGGTCGAAGCCTCCCTGCGTAACCGCATCAACGGCCTGTGGGAGGAGGTGGAGTGGGATTGGTACACCCAGGACGACCGCAAGCTTCTCTATTGGCACTGGAGCCCCACCAACGGCTGGGCCATGAACCACGAGATCCGCGGCTGGAACGAGTGCCTCATCGCTTACGTGCTGGCGGCCTCGGCGCCGCGCTATCCGGTCGATCCGCTGGTCTACCACCGCGGTTTCGCCGGCGGCCGCGACTTCCTCAACGGCCGGTCCTACTATGGCATCGAGCTGCCGCTGGGCATGCCCTACGGCGGGCCGCTGTTTTTCGCTCACTATTCGTTCTGCGGCCTCGATCCGCGCGGCCTGAAGGACCAGTACGCCGACTACTGGGAGCAGAACCTCCGTCACGTGCGTATCAACCACGCCCATTGCGCCGCCAACCCGGGCCGCTACCAAGGCTATGGCGCGGCCTGCTGGGGGCTTACCGCGAGTGACGATCCGGACGGCTATGTCGCGCATGCGCCCGACGAGGACAACGGCACCATCACGCCCACCGCTGCGCTGGCGAGCCTGCCCTACGCGCCGCGCGAGGCGCTGGACGCCGCGCGGCATTTCCTGCGTCACCACGGCAGCCGGCTGTGGGGACGCTACGGCTTCGCCGACGCGTTTTGCGAGGACCGCAACTGGTACGCCGAACACTACATCTCCATCGACCAGGGGCCGATCGTGGTGATGATGGAGAACCACCGCAGCGGGCTGCTGTGGAAGCTGTTCATGAGCGTGCCCGAGGTGCGCAACGGCCTGCGCCGGCTCGGCTTCAGCAGCCCCTGGCTGGCACAGGAGGGCGGCCCTTGAGCCAGCCGCTCGACCACTGGCTGGCGGCCGGGCACCGCCAGGCCGCGGCGGCGATGCTCGCCAGCATTTCGCCGGTCGGTATCGTCAAGAGCCGGCCCGGCTTCGGCCAGACCGTGCATGCCGTCCCGGGTTCGATCGTCGCCTCGCCGGTGCTGGCCTCGTACGACCCGGACCCCGACTACTTCTTCCACTGGTACCGTGATTCGGCGGTGGTGATCGACGCGCTGCGCCTGTTGTACCGGGATGCCACCGTCGGTCAGGGCGCGCTGGCGCAGGTGGCCGACTTCGTAAGCTTCAGCCTGGTCCTGGGCCGGCTGGACGGCCGCGCGCTGGCGGCCTCGCCGGAGTGGCGCGCGGCGGCGGCGCCGGACTTCGTGCGCTTCCTGCGTGACGACGCGGAACTCGCCGCCGTGCACGGCGAGGAGGCGGTGGCCGCGGAGACGCGGGTCAATCCCGACGGCACGCTCGACATCTCCCGCTGGGCGCGGCCGCAGCACGACGGCCCGCCGCTGCGCGCGCTGGCGGTGCTGCGCTGGCTGCGCACCGCCTCGTTCGAGTCCGGCGCCGAGGCGGACGCGGCGCGGCTGATCCGCGCCGACCTGGCGTTCACCCTGCATCGCTGGCGCCAGCCGTCCTTCGACATCTGGGAGGAGGAGCCGGGCCAGCACTACTACACCCTGCGCGTCTCCGCCGCGGCGCTGGAGGAGGGGGCGGCGTGGATGGAGGACGCCGGCCAGCTACGCGAGGCCCAGCCCTATCGCGCCGCGTCCGAAGCGATCCGCCACCTGCTCGACGGCTTCTGGCTGGAGGGCGAAGGCTATTACCGCTCGCGCATCCTTCCCTCCGGCGCGCGCTCGCCCAAGGAGCTCGACATTGCGGTGATCCTCGCCGCCATCCACGCCGGCGGCGAGGGCGGGCCGCACACGGTGCACGACCCGCGCCTGCAGGCGACCCTGACCCGGCTGGAGGATCTGTTCGACACCGCCTATCCGATCAACCGCAACCGCCCGCCGCACACGCGGCCGGCGATGGGCCGCTATCCCGGCGACGTGTATTACTCCGGCGGTGCCTACTACTTCTCGACCCTGGGCGCCGCGGAATTCTGCTACCGCGCGGCGGCTGGCGCCGACGCGGGCGCCTGGATCGAGCGTGGCGACGGCTTTCTCGCCACCGTGCGCGCCCACACGCCGGCCAATGGTGAATTGTCGGAGCAGTTCGACCAGCGCACCGGCGCCCAGACCTCCGCCCGCCACCTGGCCTGGAGCTACGCCGCGCTGATCTCCTGCGCGGCGGCCCGCCGCGCCGCCCTGGACCAGGCCGGATGACGGAGCCGGTGCAGAACGCCAGCGCGGCGCCGGAGGCGGACGAGCCTTACCGCATCGGCCTCCTGCGCCAGTTGCAACTGATGCTGCAGGCCTTGCGCGCTTCGACGGTGGGCCGGCGCCTGCTGGTCCTGGTGGGGGCCATCGTGGTGGTGGTGGTGGTCACCGCCTACGGCCAGATCCGCCTGAACCGTTGGAACAAACCGTTCTACGACTCCCTGTCGCGGCGCGACTTCCGCGATTTCATGGTCCAGCTCGGCGTGTTCTTCGTGATCGTCGGCGGGCTGCTGGTCCTCAACGTGGCGCAGCGCTGGCTGACGGAAATGCTCAAGCTGCGCCTGCGCGAGAGCCTGGTGCAGGACCTGGTGGGCCTGTGGATGATGCCGCGCCGCGCGTTCTGGCTGGCGCGCGCCGGCGCGATGGGTGTCAACCCCGACCAGCGCATGCACGAGGACGCGCGCAAGCTGTGCGAGCTGTCGGCCGACCTCGGCGTCGGGCTGTTCCAGGCCTCGATCCTGTTCACCACCTTCGCCGGCATCCTGTGGGTGCTGTCCTCCGACTTCAGTTTCCGCATCGGCGGCGACGATTATCCCGTACCGGGCTTCATGCTATGGGCGGCGATCCTCTATGCCAGCCTCGGCTCGCTGCTGAGCTACTGGGTGGGGCGGAGCCTGATCGGCCGCAACGCCGAGCGCTACGCGCGCGAGGCGGACCTGCGCTCGGCCCTGGTGCACGTCAACGAGCACCTGGACGGCATCTCGCTGGCCGCGGGAGAGGCCGACGAGAGGCGGCGCGTGGAGCTGGTGCTGGTCGACGTGCTGCATGCCACCCGCCGCCTGGTGGCCGGCCTCACCAATCTCACCTGGATCACGGCCGGCTTCGGCTGGATCACCCTGGTGGCACCGATCCTGGTTGCCGCGCCGTTGTTCTTTGCCGGCAAGATCTCGTTCGGCGGCCTGATGATGGCGGCCTCCGCCTTCACCCAGGCGCAGTCCTCGCTGCGCTGGTTCGTGGACAACTTCAGCGTCATCGCCGACTGGCGTGCGACCCTGCTGCGCGTCGCCGGCTTCCGTCATGCCCTGGTGGCGGGGGAGGAGCTGCAAGATACGCGGCACCGGATCGAACTGGCTGAGGGCGAGCCGGGACGCTTCGTGATCGAAAACCTCGAGATCGAGTCGCGCGCCGGGCGCGACCGGCTCAAGGAGACCGACGTCGTGGTCAACGCCGGCGAGCGCGTGCTGGTGACGGCGGCGCCGGGCACCGACCGCACGCTGTTGTTCCGCGCGCTGGCCGGGCTGTGGCCGCGCGGTACCGGCCGCATCGCGGTGCCGCCCGAGCACATTCTCTATCTGCCGCACGGCACGCCGTACCTGCCGCGCGGCACCCTGCGTGAAGTGCTGGCCTACCCGATGAAGCCCGAGGGCTTCGGCGACGAGGCCTGCGCCCACGCTCTCAGCCGCGGCGGCCTCGAGCGGCTGACCCCGCTGCTCGACACGGTGCGCCGCTGGAACCGCGAGCTGAGCCCGGAGGAGCAGCGCAGCCTGGCCTTCGCCCGCGTCGTGCTACAGGCGCCGCGGTGGGTGGTGGTCGACGAAGCCCTGGCGCCGCTCGAAGTCGAGGCGCTCGACCGCGTGGTCGACGTGCTGGCGCATGAGCTCGCCGCCACCGCCATCATCCACATTGGCCGCGCCGGCGAGGGCCGCGACGCGCTGTTCACCCGCGTGCTACACCTGATCAAGGTCGAAGACGCACCCGCGCCCGAGGCGGCGCTTCCCCCCCAAGATCCGGCAACCGGTCCATGACCAAGATCACCACCGCGCTCGGCCTCCTTTTGCTTGCGCTCGCTGCGGCGGCAGCCCCCGCCGAGGAGCCGGCGCAGCAGCCGGCCGCGCAGTTCGATTTCCACGCCCCGCAGGGCGCCGCCGATTCCGCCGCGCCCGCCGCCATGCGCGACTTGGCCGAGCGGATCCTGCCGGTGTACCAGGACGCCGACCGCGAGCGCTATCTCGACACGCTGTCGGTGCTGCAGCTCGCGGCCGGCAACTATGCGGCGGCCGACGATTCGCGCCAGTCGCTGCGCGAGCGGCGCCAGGGCGCCAAGGCGGGCGTGGACGGCCCTGGCGTGGGCCTGGATCTATATACCCACGCCAAAGCGGTCGAGGCGGCCAGCGGCGTGCCGTTCGCGCGCGCTTTCAAGCAGGCTTTCCACGACACCGTATCGCGGCTCGGTGATCGCGAGGCCTATGGCACCCTGGCCTGGCTCGGCACCCCGCTGCCGCCGCTGCGGGATGCCCTGCAGCAATCGCTGGACCGGCTGCGCGGCGGAGACCGCGTCGCCCTGGAGCCGGCGCTGGAGCTGATCCGGGCCTGGCTGTCCTATGACGTGCACGGCGCCTGCGCTCCGCTGATCGAAGCGCTCGCGGAGGAGGACGACCGGCGCCGCTACCTCGCCGAGGCCACCAGCATCGCCGGCCATGACGGTTTGATCCAGGTGCGGCTGGTACGTCCCAAGGCGGGGCCCAAGCCGCTGCCGGCGCTGCTCGAGTTCGCGCTCGCCGGTGACCCCGGGCAGGCGCGCGCCAGCGCGGCGCACGGCTACGTCGGCGTGCTGGCCACCGCGGATAACGTCGCGGTTCCGTTCGAACGGGACGGCGAGGATGTGCGCGCGGTGATCCAGTGGATCGTGCGTCAGCCCTGGAGCGACGGCCGCGTCGGCATGTACGGCGACGGCTACGGCGGCTTCGCCGCCTGGGCCGCCGCCAGGCACCCGCCGGCCGGACTCAAGGCCATCGCCAGTTCGGACGCCATGGTTCCCGGCATCGACTTCCCCATGCAGGGGCGCATCTACCGCAACGACGCCTATCGCTGGGCGCGCGAGGCCGCAGGGGAGGCCGGCGGGAACGACGCGCAGTGGCGCGCACTCGACCAGCGCTGGTACCGCAGCGGTCGTTCCTTCCGCGACCTCGACCTCGTCGCCGGGGCGCCGAGCCGTATGTTCCGCCGCTGGCTCAACCATCCCAGCTACGACCGCTATTGGCAGAAGATGATCCCGTTCCAGGAGCAGTTCGCCAAGGTACACATCCCCGTGCTGGCGATCGCGGGCTACTACGCCGAGGGCGAGGCGGGGGCGCTGTACTACTTTTCGCAGCATCGCCATTACCAGCCGGACGCCGACCACACCCTGCTGATCGGTCCGTACGACGACAACGCCGCGCGCGGCACGCCGCCGCCGCTGCTGCGCGGTTATGCGCTCGATGCGGCGGCGCAGGTCGATCTGCGCGAGCTGCGCTACCAGTGGCTCGACCACGTGTTCCGCAACGCGCCGCTGCCGCCCCTGCTGCAGGACCGCGTCAACTACGAGGTGATGGGGGCCAACCAGTGGCGACACGCAGCTTCGCTGGACGCGGTGGCCGGCAGCCGGCTGCGCTTCTACCTGGACGGCACCGGATCAGGCGACCGGCTCCGCCTGATCCAGGCTCCGCCCAAGGGCGTGGCGGCGCAGCAGAAGATCAGACTGGCCGACCGCGGCGACGCCGAATTGCCAGCTCCGCCCGCCATCGTCGGCAAGGCACCCACCGCCCGCTACAGCCTTAGCTTCGTCAGCGACGCCTTGCCACAACCGCTGGAGGTCGCCGGCCTGCCCGCCGGGCAGCTCGACTTCAAGATCAACAAGATGGACCTCGACCTCAACCTCGCGCTCTACGAGCTGCAGCCCGACGGCACCTGCGTGGAGCTGTTCGACCCGTACGAATTCCGCGCCAGCTACGCCCACGATCCTGTGCACCGCCACCTGCTCAAGGCCGGCGAACGCCAGCAGCTCAAGTTCACCGTCGAGCGCATGAGCGGGCGCCTGCTTCAGGCCGGCAGCCGCCTGCTGCTGGTGCTGGGCGTCAACAAGCGGCCGGACCGGGAGGTCAACTACGGCACCGGCAACGACGTCAGCGCCGACTCCGCCGCCGACGCCGGATCGCGCCTGAAGATCGAATGGTATGGCGAGGGCAGCTACATCGAACTGCCGGTGCGGAAATAGGGGATGTTGTTTCGTGCGCACGCCGTGCTCGCGTTCCGGCTGCGGCCGTAGGGCGGGCCATGCCCGCCGAAAAAAGAATGGCGGGCACGGCCCGCGCTACAAGAAGATTGGTCTCACCCGCCATGCTCCTTGGCGGCAGCCGCATTCTTCAGCAGCCGCACCAGCGCCGCATCATTGCACAACTCATGTGGCCGCCGCCCAGCCAGGTTGACCGTGTCGGCCCGCGCTCCATGCTGCAGCAGAAACTCCGCCGCCGATAGCAGGTCGGCCTCGGCTGCCACGTGCAGCAGGGTGTTGCCGCGCACCCGGTCCACCGCCTTGAGCAGGTGCTTGTCGGAACCGGCGGCGCGCACCAGCTTCTCGATCTCGTCCCGGTCGAGACGGCTGCCCGAGGTGAACACGGCCTTGAGAGCCTTGGCCTGATCGGTCTGGCGCGCCCGTTCGCGGGCGCGTTTCTCAGCCATCTCCAGGTCGAGCCGCGCCTTTTCGGTGGTGCGGAGCTGGTCCAGGCGCATCTCGACATAGTGCAGCTTCTGCCGGGTGGGGTCGCCGCCGCTCAGCACGAAAGCCTTGAGCCAGAAGCCCCGGTCCATCCGCTGGGTTTCCAGCTCCTTGTCGATCACCTCGTAGGCGGCATGCTCGTCGAACTCCACCTCCTCGTGCTCCAGGGCCTCCATGTTGCGGTAGGCATGCGCCTGGCGCGCGCGGCGCGTTTCGGCACTGGCCGCGGCGGGTTGGTGCTGGCCCAGCCAGCGGTCGTAGGCTTCGCGCGCCTGCGGGTCCGACAGGGTCTCGTAGGCCTCGTTGACCATCTGCATCACGCGCTCGCACTGCTCGCGCAGTTCCGGCGGATTGCGATCGGGGTGGAGCTTCTGGCACAGGCAGCGGTAGGCCGCCCGGATCACTTCCGGGCTGGCGTTGGGCATCACCTGGAGGTTGTCGTAGTGGGTGGTCTGGGACATGCGGAGTGCGACCTGATCATTTATTCACATTATGCGCGTGGCGTGGCCGGCGGGCTTGCAGCGCGCCGCCGGCGTCCCCATGCGTATACCGTCGCAGCGTTATCGGCCGGCGGCGCAGATTCTGGAGTGCGCGCCCGCAGTGGACTGGGTCACGGTTCTACCTTGCTTGCCCCGGTGGCTTGCAGCATCATGCAGCATCATTATCGGTGCCTGGACCACGGTTACAGGTACGCGGCCATCCTGAGACGACGAGTAAAGCCAGGAAACCACGATGCCAGGGCGGACATTTGTCATCATCGCCGGTCCCGACGGCGCCATCCGGCAGCTCAACCAGTATTGCCAGAGTGTGACGGGTCTGACCCCGGCCCAGGTCCAGGGGCAACGGGTGTGGGAAATTCTGCCGACACCGGAACATACCGAGTCCATGCGTACGGGTTTTCTCCGCGCGGCTGCCGGTGACATCCCCGAGGACCAGCGCGGCTATTGGCGCGGCCGCGACGGCGGAATGTTCCCGGCGCACTGGGGTTATTCCTGCCTGCTCGATGCCGAGGGCGGAGGCATGGGCGTGGTGGTGACGGGTGCGGACCTGCGCCTGTCCAACCGCATGCAGGCGGAGCTGACCGATGCGCTGGACCGCCAGCAGGCCATCCTCGACACGGCGGTGGACGGCATCCTCACCATCGACGAGACCGGGCTGATCCAGTCCTTCAACCGTGCCGCCGAGCGCATCTTCGGCTACCGTGCCGGCGAGGTGGTGGGGCGCAACGTGTCGATGCTGATGCCGCAGCCCTACCGCGCCGAGCATGACGGCTACCTGCACAACTACCAGACCACCCGCCGCAAGAAGATTATCGGCATCGGCCGCGAGGTGGAGGGCCTGCGCAAGGACGGCACCACCTTCCCGCTGGAGCTGGCGGTGGGCGAGGTGGTGGTGTCGGGCCAGCGCATCTTCACCGGCATCATCCGCGACATCACCGACCGCAAGCAGATCGAGCTCGAGGCGCGGCGGCGCCAGGACGAGCTGGCGCACCTGACGCGGGTGCACTCGATGGGAGATCTCGCCGCCGGCCTTGCGCACGAGATCAACCAGCCGCTGACCGCGATCCTGGGACACTCGCGTGCCTGCCTGCGCATGATCGGGGCGGGCACCGCCGACATGGACCTGCTGCGGGAATCGATGGAGCAGATCGCGCGCCAGGGCGAACGGGCCGCGGAGGTGATCCGGCGCCTGCGCAAGTACGTCGAGAAAGGCGAGATCGAGAAGCAGCCGAGCGACCTGCCGGCCAGCGTGCAGGAAGTGCTTGGCCTGCTGCAGCACGAGCTGCGCGAGCACGGCGTGAGGGTGCAGGTGAAGGCCCCTTCCTACCTGCCGCCGCTGCTGCTGGACCGTGTCCAGATCGAGCAGGTGCTGGTCAACCTGGTGCGCAACGCGGTCGAGGCCATGGCCGAGGCGCGGGTCGAGGGGCCGGAGCTGGAGCTGGTCCTGGTCCAGTCGGAGGCACCCGCGGGTGTCCGTACCAGCGTGGTGGACAACGGTCCCGGCTTCGGCGCCAAGCAGCCGGACGATCTGTTCGCGCCGTTCTTCACCACCAAGAAATCCGGTCTGGGCCAGGGCCTGTCGATCTGCCGGCGCATCGTCGACGCCCACGGCGGACGCATCTGGGCCGAATCCAACCAGCCGCGCGGCGCGGTGTTCCACGTCTGGCTGCCCCTGCCGGCGCGCGACGGCCGCAACGGCGGCCTGCGTGGTGCCGCCTGACTACTGAGCGGCACCGCCGGTCGGCGCATTCCGCTGCGCATCCCTGGTGGCCCGGCTACGTTGACGCACATCAATGCCGTAGCGCGCGGGGAACGATCCAATATGGGCAAGACTCTTGACTTTCGAGGAAGGCGCAGCCTCTGACCGCATCCGCCGGAACCATCAACCTGACCCGCGCCGCTGCGAGCTGCAACCAGAATGAACGACACAGTAATCCACATCGTGGACGATGACGAAGCGGTGCGTTCGGCCATGCGGCTGCTGCTGCGTTCGTATGGCTGGCGTTCGCGTGCCTTCGCCTCGGCGGAGGAATTCCTCGAGGCGCTCGTCGAGGAGGTTCCCGACTGCCTGCTGCTCGACCTCAACATGCCGGGCATGAACGGCGCCGAGCTGCTCGAAGTATTGGGGACGCGCCGGTCCGCGGTGCCGGTGATCGTCGTCACCGGCGAGGGTAGCTCCGCCCTGGCGGCGCGCGCCCGCGGCGCCGGGGCCGAGGCGGTGCTGGACAAGCCGTTCAGCGAGGAAGACCTGAAGGCTTCGATCGACCGGATCCTGGCCGACTCCCACTGAGCCAAGCCAGGCGCGGCATACGCGCCCGCCCGGATGCGGCCTACGGTCTTCGCCCGTCCCGGACGGCTTTTCCCACGACG
Organism: Nevskia sp.; assembly: GCA_031291075.1. Classification (GTDB taxonomy): domain Bacteria; phylum Pseudomonadota; class Gammaproteobacteria; order Nevskiales; family Nevskiaceae; genus Nevskia. The sequence goes on from JARLJS010000162.1 coordinate 13,782, forward strand.
ACTGCGTTCGGCTACGCGGCGATATCGTGGGAACGGCTGCGTGGATGCCGGCGCCGATCCAGCAGTTCCCGCACCTCGGCATCGCCGACCTCGGGGTAGTCCCGGTAGAACTGGCCCACCGAGCGGAAATTGCGCAGCGTGTGCACGCAGACGAACTCGTCCGCCAGACCGCGCAGCGAGGCGGCGGCATCGGCCGGCGCCACCGGCACCGCGACCACGATGGCGGCGGGGTTGAGCGTGCGCAACACCGCCACCGCCGCGTGCATCGAGGACCCGGTGGACAAGCCCTCGTCCACCAGGATCACGGTGCGGCGGCGCACGTCCAGCGCCGGCCGGGTGTCGCGCAGGAGACGCTCCTGCCGGCGCAGTTCCTCCCGTTCCTCGGCGAAGGCGGCCTGCAGCCGGGCCTTGCTGACGCTGGTCATGCGCAGCACGTCGTCGTTCAGATGGAGGGCGCCGCCGGAGGCGATGGCACCCATGGTCAGATCCTTCTGATGCGGCACGGCGAGCCTGCGCACCAGCAGCAGGTCGAATTCCACGCCCAGCGCCTGCGCCACCTCGTGGCCCACCGGCACACCGCCGCGGGGCAGGGCCAGCACCAACACGTCCCGGCGCCCGCGGTATGCTTCCAGCAACCTGGCCAGCGCCCGGCCGGCGGCGGCGCGGTCGGTGAATACGGTATGGCGGCCTTCGGGGGGGGCCGTGCTCATTTGCGCACCTCGTCGGTTCGTCGCCCAATATGAACGGCCGGGACGCGGTGCGGCATTGACGTGCGTCAATTTTCGTCGCCCGGTGTGCGCGGATGATTGGCCGCCGGCGATCCCGCTCGGAAGCGGCCGGGTTCATGCGCGAAACCAGCGCAAGCTCGCGTGGTCAATCAGGATTTGGAGGCCGAATGCTGCACAGGACACAGAGCGAACAGGACCGCTATTACGACGGCATCCTGCGCGACAAGTACGCCAAGGGCGACGAGCGCAGCGTGATCGACGTATTCCGGCGCGTGGCCAAGGGTTTGGCCAGGGCCGAGGCCAAGGCCGAGCGCGGCCGCTGGGAGGAAGCGTTTTTCGAGGCGATGAACGGCGGTTTCTATCCCGCCGGCCGCATCATGAGCGCCGCCGGCACCGCCAGCGGCTCGACGCTCATCAACTCCTTCGTGCAGCCGGTGGGCGACTCGGTGTCAGGGGTGAGCGGCGGCAAGGTGGGCATCTACACCGCCCTGCTGCAGGCCGCCGAGACCATGCGCCGCGGTGGCGGCGTGGGCTATGACTTCTCCGCCATCCGGCCGCGCGGGGCGCGGGTGCAGAGTTCGCACAGCCGCGCCAGCGGCCCGGTGTCCTACATGCGCGTGTTCGACCGCTCCTGCGAGACGGTGGAATCCGCCGGCGCCCGCCGCGGCGCGCAGATGGGCGTGCTGCGGGTGGATCACCCGGACATCGAGCAGTTCGTGCGCGCCAAGGACATCCGTGACGTGGCGCGGCGCCTGCGCGAGGCCGGCTTCGACGGCCGCGAGCTGGACGACATGCTGCAGAAGCTGCGCACCCTGTCCAACTTCAACATCAGCGTGGCGGTGAGCGACGAGTTCATGCGCCTGAAGAAGAGCGGCGGCGAGATCGAGCTGTGCCACGCCGCCGAGCCGGACAAGGGCGAGTTCCCGGAAGCCTACCGCCGCGGCGATGGCCAGTGGGTGTACAAGCGGATCAAGGCCGCCGAGCTGTGGGACCTGATCCTGCGCACCACCTACGAGACCGCCGATCCCGGCGTGGTGTTCATCGACCGCATGAACGCCGAGAACAATCTGGCCTACTGCGAGCGGATCGAGGCCACCAATCCCTGCGGCGAGCAGCCGCTGCCGGACTACGGCTGCTGCTGCCTCGGCTCGGTCAACCTGGCGCGCTTCGTGGTCAAGCCGTTCTCCACCGCGGCGCGGCTGGACTGGACGCGGCTGGAGCGCACCGCCGCCACCGCCGTGCGCATGCTCGACGACGTGCTCAGCGTCAGCCCCTGGCCGCTGCCGGAGCAGGAGCGCGAGGCGGCCTCCAAGCGCCGCATCGGCCTGGGCTTCACCGGCCTCGGCACGGCGCTGATGATGCTGCGCATCCGTTACGGCTCCGACGCCGCCATCAAGCTGGCCACCAAGCTGGCGCAGACCCTGCGCGACAGCGCCTACCGCGCCTCGGTGGCGCTGGCCAAGGAGCGCGGCGCGTTCCCGCTGTTCGACGCCGTGCGCTACCTGGAAAGCCCATTCGTGCAGCGCCTGCCCAAGCCGCTGCGCGAGCAGATCGCCAAGCACGGCATCCGCAACAGTCACCTGCTGTCGATTGCGCCTACCGGTACGATCTCGCTGGCCTTCGGCCGCAACGTCACCGGCGGCATCGAGCCGGCTTTCGCCTGGGAATACACCCGCCGCACCCGCGGCAAGACCGGGCAGTCCGCCGAGTACCCGGTGCAGGACTACGGCTACCGCCTGTACCTGGAGATGCACGGCGGCAACGCCGCCAAGCTGCCGCCGTACTTCGCCAGCGCGCAGACGCTGCAGCCGCTCGACCACCTGCGCATCCAGGCGGCGGTGCAGCCCTACGTCGACTCCTCCATCTCCAAGACCGTCAACGTGCCGGTGGAGTGCGGCTTCGAGGAGTTCAAGGGCATCTACGACAAAGCCTACGAGTGGGGCTGCAAGGGCTGCACCACCTACCGGCCCAACGACGTCACCGGCGCCATTCTGAGCGTGGGCGGCTCCGCCGCCCCGGTGCGCACGCCGACGCTGGCGCTGGACCCTTCCGACCGCCGGCTGCAGCTCGACAAGCTGCCGGCGCCGCCGCTGGCATCCCTGAAGTGGCCGGGGCGCCCCGACTTCGCCCACGGCAACCCGGCCTGGACTTACATGGTCGATGCCGGGGCCGGCTGCCGCTTCGCAGTGTTCGTCGGCAACACCGAGAGCGGCGACCGCTTCCCGTTCGAGGTGTGGGTCAACGGCGCCGAACAGCCGCGCGGCCTGGGCGCCACCGCCAAGCTGTTGTCGATGGACCTGCGCTCGCGCGACCGCGCCTGGATCCGGCTCAAGCTGGAAACCATGATCAAGACCCACGGCAACCCGGTGACGGTGGCGTTGCCGCCTTCCGGCAAGAAGACGGTGATGGCCAGTCCCACCGCGGTGCTGGCGCGGCTGGTGTTATACCGTTGCAAGGAGTTGGGCCTGTTCGAGAAGATCGACGCCACCCCGGTGGTGGACGCTCTCATCAGCGCCGAGGAGCCGGCCACCGGCACCGAGGGCACCATGTCCTGGACGGTGGACGTGAAGAACCCCGCCACCGGCGAGGACTGCTCGCTGGTGCTGAAGGAGCTGCAGATGCCGGACGGCCAGCGCCGCCCGTACGCGATGGGCCTCTACGGCGAGTACCCGCGCGATCTCGATGGCCTGTGCGGCCTGCTGTCGCTCGACATGCGCGTGATCGACCCCGCCTGGATCGGTGCCAAGCTGAAGAAGCTGCTGAGCTTCCCCGAGACCGGCGCCAGCTTCCTGGCGCGCATCCCGGGCCAGGACAAGGGCCGGATCTATCCGTCCACCGTCTCCTACCTGGCCGCGCTGATGCTGCACCGCTACCAGATGCTGCGCATCCTCGGCCCCGACTGCCTGCCGCTGCAGCCGCTGGGCGTGCTGCAGAGCCCGGCCGACAGCGAAGGCCAACAGGAAGCCGTACTGGGCGCGCCCTGCCCGGACTGCGGCGCCCACGCCGTGGTCAAGCGCGAAGGCTGCCAGGCCTGCACCAGCTGCGGCTGGATTGGGAATTGTGGGTGAGCCCAAAAAACGATGACTCAATGTCATCGTTTTTTGGGCGAACCCCAGGCCAGGGATGGCCTGGCCGGGGGTTAGTGGATAAGACGAGGTCCCGCCAGGGATGGCAGGGAACCGTCACCACATGGATGGCGGATTCAGGTTCTGACTACTGCCTGAGCACCCACAACACCAGGGCCCGCGCCTCCTCGTCGGTCAGGGGCTTGCCCAGCATCCTGGCCGACGGCATGGCGATGTCGCCCCAATGCTGGGTGCCGCCGTTCTGCAGCTTCCTGGCCAGCATGCCGACGTCGTCCTTGGTGTACTTCTTCGCCAGGTCCTTGAACGCCGGCGCAATGCCGGTGGTGTCCACCGCATGACAGGTGAAGCACTGCCTGGACTTGGCCAGCGCGGCGGGGTCGGGCGAGGCGGCCTGTGGGGCCGTGACGGCGGTGCTCAGGATGGTGGCCGCCAGCAGGGTCAGGGGGCGCATGTGGATCTCCTCAGGGGGCGTGGGATCCGTCGTGGCGGGCCTCTTCACGCGCCTTGTTCATGCGGGTCTCGAGCTGGCGCTCCGCCGCATCGAAGGCATCGCCGATCGCCACGTAGAGATCCTCGTGTGGTTTGTGGCCGCGGTTCACTGCGATCTCCGCGCCGGGCACGGTGAGGCGCACGTGCACCTGGTAGGCGTTGCCCTGGTGATGATGGTGGTGCGGCGCCTCCAGCACCACGTGGCACCCGACCAAGCGCGGGCTCATGCGCTGCAGCCTGGTGACGCGCTTGCGAACGGCCTCGTCGATGGCGGCGGAGGATTGGACGTTGCGGTAATCGATTTCGAGCGGTAGCTGCATGGCGATCTCCTCTGGAGAGGGTGTCTTGTGTCTGTCCAACCAGTATGAACCCGGCCGGCTATGAGACATTGATTCAGATCAAGGCCGCGCAGCACCTGCCGTCCTATCGTGAACTGGCGCGGCGGGTAGCTCAGACGCCGGCGCAACGCCATCCACCCATGGGAGGAGCAGCAATGAGACAGAGACCGAACTCCGAATTGCCACCGGTGGTCGGCGGCTGGTACCGGCGCGTGGACCGGCCGCAGCCGTTCCAGGTGGTGGCCTTCGATCCGGAGGCCCGCACCGTGGACATCGAATACTTCGACGGTACCGTGGACGAATGGCCGAGCGAGCACTGGTATAGCCTGGAGCTGGAGCCCTGCGCCGCGCCGCAGGACTGCTCCGGCGCGTTCGATGACATCGAGCCGGACGAGTTGTCGCCCAACGACGGCAACCTGCCGATTGGCGAGGCGCCGGGGTCGCTGGAGAGCCTGCTTGACCAGGCCGAGAAAAGCGCGCCGGATCTCGAAGTGGACTAGCCTCTGGGGAAGCCGGCAGGCTTTCTTCGCCGAGCCAGCCGGTCCTCGAGGATCCGCGGGGGACCAGTCCCTTGCATGGCTTGCAAGTAGGCGAGCCAATCCGGACACTTACTCATGGCTCGTACAAGGACCTCTGGAGCTATGACCTTTGCCGGCGTTCCGACGGATCGGGGTGGATGGCCGGGTACTTGTGCCGGCTGCGCCGCCGGGCGATGCGGCGGCCGGCTTGACGGGATTCCCCACACACCATGACGGCAGGAACCCGCCGGCTGCGCTGGGTACTGGCGGCGGTTGGTCTCGTCACGACCGTCTGGGGGGTCGACCATTTCACCGCCGCCTCGGCCCGCCGGGAGGCGCTGGCGCAACAAGCGCAGAGGCTGTCCGCGCAATCCCGGTTGCGCGCCGCAGCCCTGGCCGGCAGCATCGACCGCTGGCGCAGCGACGCCCTGTTCCTGGCGCAGATCCCCCCGGTGCAGGGCATGGTGCGGGCCGCCCCGCAACGGCGGTTTCGACGCGTCGCAGGCGACGCCCGGCGAGGCCTGGAAGCAGCGCATGGCTGCGATCTTCTCGGCATATGCCCGCGCGCGTCCGGACCTGCTGCAGATCCGCTTCATCGGCGTCGCCGACGGCGGCCGTGAACTGATGCGGGTGGATCACCGCCAGGGCACGATCGTGGTGGTCCCGTCCGATCAGTTGCAGGCCAAGGGCGATCGTGACTACTTCCGCGCCACGCTGGCACTGGCGGATGGCCAGACCTACGTTTCCAACCTCGACCTGAACCGAGAGCACGGCCAGGTCGAAGTGCCGCATGTCCCCACGCTGCGTGTGACTACGCCGGTGTTCGACCCCGATGGCGCGCTGTTCGGCATGATCGTGGTGAACGCGGACGGCCACGGGCTGCTCGACGCAGTGAGCGCCAATGCTTCGCCCGGCCCGGAGGTTTACCTTACCAACGGCGACGGCGATTACCTGCTGCGTCCCGGCGGCCAGGACACCTTCGGTTTCGACCTCGGACAGCGCCACCGCTGGCAGGACGATTTCGCGCCCGAGCCGGATGCGGTGGACCCTGCGCCCTTGAATGTGTTCCGCTCTTCGCGAGGATTGTTCCATGTCGCCCGCATGGATATCCCGCTGGAGACCGGCACCTCCAGCCGGCGCCTGCAGCTCGCCATCGCCACGCCGGACGCCGTCATCCAGGCCCAGGTCGACCGGGTCCGCCGCATGGTCTTCGGCGGCACCTCGCTTGCCGCGCTGGTGTTCGCCGCGCTGTTCTACCTGTACTGGATCGGCCAGCGCTCGCGGCACCGCGTGGACGAGGGGCAGGCCCGGCTGGCGGCGATCGCCAGGAGCTCGAACGACGCCATCATCGGCAAGACGCTGGCCGGCGTCGTCACCGACTGGAACCCGGCGGCGGAACGACTGTTCGGCTACCCCGCGGCGGAAGCGATCGGCCGCACGGTGGCGAGCCTGATCGTGCCCGAGGACCGCCAGGTCGAGGAGCAGTCGATCCTGGCGCGCATCGCCGCCGGCGAAACGGTGCCGCATTTCGAGACCTGGCGGCGGCGGCGCGACGGCAGCCGGGTGGAGGTCGCGGTGACGGTGTCGCCGGTGCGGCGGGCGGACGGTGCCATCGTCGGTGCCTCCAAGGTCGTTCGCGACATCACCGCGCTCCGGCGGGCCAGGGACGAGTTGCGCGAGGCCCAGCAGCGGCTGGTGCTGACGACTCGTGCCAACGGCATCGGCCTGTGGGAATGGGACCTGGTCAGCGGCGCGCTGATCTGGGACGACACCATGTACGAGCTGTACGGCCGCCAGCGGGAGGAGTTCAGCGGCGCCTACGAGGCCTGGCGAAGCAGCCTGCACCCGGACGACGTGGCGGCCGGCGAGCGGGAGGTGCAGGAGGCGCTCGACGGCACGCGGCCGTTCGACACCTCGTTCCGCATCGTCACCGGCGATGGGCGGGTCCGCCACATGCGCGCGCTGGCGACGGTATTGCGGGACGCCGCGGGCAAGCCGCTGCGCATGCTGGGCACCAACTTCGACGTCACGGTGCAGAAGGAATACGAGCACCGCATCGAGGAGCTCAACGCGACGCTCGAGCAGCAGGTGGCCGAGCGCACCGCACAGGTGAGGGCGCTGAGCGCGCTGCAGGGCGCGATCCTGGCCAACGCCTCCTACGCGATCATCGCCACCGGGCTGGACGGCATCATCACCGTGTTCAACCCGGCGGCCGAGCGCCTGCTTGGCTACGCCACCGCCGAAGTCGTGGGGCGGACCACGCCTGTCATCATCCACGACCCGGCCGAGGTGGCGGCGCGCGCGGAGGTGCTGGGGGCCGAGCTGGGCGAGCGGATCGAGCCGGGTTTCGAGGCCTTCGTCGCCAAGGCGCGGCGCGGCGGCGTGGACGCCAACGAGTGGACCTATATCCGCAAGGATGGCAGCCGCGTGCCGGTGTGGCTGTCGGTGAGCGCCCTGCGCGACGACGGTGGCCAGCTGTTCGGCTTCCTCGGCATGGTGGTGGACCTGACGGGCCAGCGCGCGCAGGAACGCGCGCTGCGCCAAAGCGAGCGCTTCCTCAAGGCCGTCACCGACAATATCCCGGGCATGATCGGCTACTGGGACGCGGGCCTGCGCTGCCGTTTCGCCAACGAGGCCTACCGCGCCTGGTTCGGCAAGACCCCCGAGCAGATGATCGGGACGCATATCCGCGAACTGCTCGGCGAGGAGCTCTACGGGCGCAACGAGCCGTACATGGCGGCGGCCCTGCGCGGCGAGCCGCAGCGCTTCGAGCGGACCCTGGTCAAGCCCGACGGCAGCAGCGGCCACACCTGGGCCCACTACATTCCCGACGTCGACGGCGAGGAGGTGCGTGGCTTCTACGTGCTGGTCACCGACGTCAGCGAACTCAAGCAGGCGCAGTACCTGCTCGAGTCGCTCAACGCGGTGCTGGAGCAGCGTACCCGCGAGGCGGAGGCTGCCACCCGCGCCAAGAGCCAGTTCCTGGCCAACATGAGCCACGAGATCCGCACGCCGATGAACGCGGTGCTGGGCATGCTGCAACTGCTGCGCCGCACCTCGCTCACGGCGACGCAGTCGGACTACGCGGAGAAGGCCGACGTTTCGGCGCGCGCGCTGCTCGGCCTGATCAACGACATCCTGGACGTTTCCAAGATCGAGGCGGGCAAGCTGGTGCTGGATCCGCACCCGTTCCGGCTCGACGCGCTGCTGCGCGACCTGGGCGTGGTGCTGTCGGCGCAGCTCGGCAGCAAGGACGTGGAGGTGCTGTTCGACGTCGATCCGGCGCTGCCCGCCGCCGTCACTGGCGACAAGCTGCGCGTGCAGCAGGTGCTGCTCAACCTTGCCGGCAACGCGCTCAAGTTCACCGACCGCGGCGAAGTGGTGGTCGGTGTGCGGTTGCGCGGATGGCAGGATGGCCAGGCGCTGCTCGACTTCTCCGTCAGCGATACCGGTATCGGCATCACCGACGAGCAGATGGAGCGCATCTTCGAGGGCTTCGAGCAGGCGGAGGCTTCAACCACCCGTCGCTACGGTGGCACCGGGCTGGGGCTGGCGATCTGCCGCCGCCTGATCCAGCTGATGGGCGGCGAGCTGCGGGCCGAGAGCACGCCGGGACAGGGCAGCCGCTTCTGGTTCTCCATCGCGCTGGCACCTGCCGAGGCTGTGGCCGAGGCGCGGGACGGCGACATCCACCTGCACGGCCTGCGCGTGCTGGTGGTCGACGACAACGTCAGCGCGCGCGCCATCATCCGCGGCTATGCCCAGTCCTTCGGCTGGTCCGCCGACGTGGCCGCCAGCGGGGCCGAGGCGCTGCAACTGTTGCGGGACCGCCCGGCGTCACAGCCCTATGACGTGATCTTCGTCGACTGGCGTATGCCGGATATGGACGGCTGGCAACTCGCCGAACGCATCCGCGCCGGCGTTCACTCGCGCGGGACGCCGCTCATCATCATGGCCACCGCCCATGGTCGCGAAGCGCTGGCGCTGCGCCTGGAGCGCGAGCGCAGCGTCCTCGACGGTTTCCTGGTCAAGCCGATCACCCCGTCCATGGTGTTCGACGCCGTGGCCGATGCGCGCGCCGGCAAGGGTGAGCTGTGGTCGGACGCGGCGCGGCCGGCCGTGTCGTCGCGCCGGCTGGAGGGTATGCACCTGCTGGTGGTGGAGGACAACCTCACCAACCAGCAGGTGGCGCGCGACCTGCTCGTCGACGAAGGGGCGGTGGTCACGGTCGCCGGCGGCGGCCGCAGCGGCGTCGAGGCGGTCAGGAACGCCTATCCGCCGGTCGACGCGGTGCTGATGGACATCCAGATGCCGGATATGGACGGCTATGCCGCCACCGCGGCCATCCGCAACGAGCTGGGCCGGCAGGCGCTGCCGATCATCGCCATGACCGCCAACGCGATGCCACAGGACCGCGCGGCCTGCCTGGCGGCGGGAATGAACGAGCATATCGGCAAGCCGTTCCACATCGACGAGCTGGTCGGCCTGCTGCTGCGTTACGTCCGTGGCGTCGAGGCGCCGGCCGGGCAGCCGCAGGCGCCGGCGCCGGCCGAACCGGCCGGGGACTTCGCGTTCGCCACAGCGCTGGCGCGCCTGGGCAACAACCGGGAGCTGTTCATGCGGCAGGCGCGTGCCTTCGGTACCACCTACGGCGGCCTGCCCGCGATGCTGCGCGGGCAGGTCGAGCGGCTGGAGCTGGCATCGGCGGCCGGCGCACTGCATGCGCTCAAGGGCGTGGCCGGCACGCTGGGGCTGGCCGCACTGGCTCGCCTGGCGGCGGAGCTGGAAAGAGCCGTCAAGCAGACCGCCGATCCCGCCGTTCTGCTGCCGCAGGTCGAACGCCTTGGCGTCGCGCTGGTGGCTGCCCGCCAAGCGCTGGAGGCCGAGGCGGAGGGGATGACGGCAAGTGCACCGCCGCCGGCGCCGCCCGACGTCGATCTGCCGTCGGCGCTCGATGATCTCGCCACCCTGCTGGAGAAGAGCAACATGCGGGCGCTGGCCGTGCACGCGGCCCTGCGTGCCGCGCTGAACGGGTCACACCCGGAGCTGGCGGCGCGGCTGGAGGAGGCGATCGAGCGGCTCGACTTTGAAGCGGCCCACCGCGTCTGCGGCGAGCTGGCCGGCCTGGTGCGCGCATGAGCCTGTCGGCTCCCGATCCCGCCGGTCCGAACGGCATCCGTCCGCGCCTGCTGATCGTGGATGACCAGCCGGTCAACATCCAGGTCCTGTACCAGCTCTTCGCGCGCGACCACGACGTGTTCATGGCCACCAGCGGACGCCAGGCGATCGAGGTGTGCCGCCGCGAGCTGCCGGACCTGGTGCTGCTCGACATCATGATGTCGGACCTCGACGGCCTCGAGGTGTGCCGCGCACTCAAGGGCGAGGCGGCGACGCGCGACATCCCGGTGATCTTCGTCACCGGCCAGGAGTCGCCCGAGGAGGAGACGCGCGGCCTCGCCGCCGGGGCGGTCGATTTCATCTCCAAGCCGATCAACCCTGCCGTGGTGCAGGCCCGCGTGCACACCCACCTGACGCTCAAGGCCCAGGCCGACCGCCTGCGCGACCTGGCCTTCGTCGACGGCCTCACCGGCGTGGCCAACCGGCGCCGCTTCGACGAACGGCTGGCGCAGGAATGGCGCGCCTGCGCCCGCACGCGTGAGCCGCTGGCGGTGGCGCTGGTCGACGTGGACCACTTCAAGCAGTTCAACGATTACTACGGCCACCAGGCGGGGGATGCCTGCCTGCAGACCGTCGCCACGCAGCTCGTCAAGGTGCTGCGGCGCCCGCGCGACTTTGTCGCCCGCTATGGCGGCGAGGAATTTGTCTGCCTGCTGTCCGGCGTGCAGGCCAGCCGCGCCGGCCACGCGGCCGAGCTGCTGCGCGCCAGCGTGGAGGCCGCCGCCGTGCCGCACCAGCGCTCGGACTGCGCCCAGGTGGTGACGGCGAGCATCGGGCTGGCCGTCGCCGTGCCCACGGCCGACACCAGCCCGGCGGAACTCCTCGCCGCGGCCGACGCACGCCTGTACCAGGCCAAGCAGGCCGGGAGAAACCGTTCCTGCGTCGGGTGAGCGCGGCGGCCGTCTTCATTTGACCGCGGACGCGCTGTTTTCCCTCGGCTTTGCCGGCATGTGTGCGCTGATTTTCGGGCTGCCCGCGGGCCTGCTGCTGCAGGCCGCGGGGGTGTATTTCACCGGGTATCTGTGCCTGGTGTTATTCGTGCTGCTTGCCGCATGGTGGATCCGGCGGCCGCAGAGCCTGCCGCGAATCCACGGTGTGCCGCGCTTCTCTCCGGCGTCGGCCGCAACCGCGGACAGCCCGGGGAACTGATCGGCCTCTAGGGCTTTACTTCTACAGCGCCTTCTCCGCCTCCGCCACGTTGTTCTTTACGGCGATGAAGCTGGCCGGGGTGACCGAGATGGAGTCGATGCCGGCGTGCACGAGGAACTGCGCGAAGGCCGGGCGGCTGCTCGGCGCTTCGCCGCACAGGCCGACGCTGGCGCCGGCCTTGTGGGCGCGGCCGATGACGCTCTCGATCATCCAGGTCACCGCGGCATTGCTCTCGCTGAACAGCGGCGCGAGTTCGTCGGAGTCGCGGTCCACGCCCAGGGTGAGCTGGGTGAGGTCGTTGCTGCCGATGGAGAAGCCGTCGAAGCGCCTGGCGAATTCCTCAGCCAGGATCACGTTGGAGGGGATCTCGCACATGACGTAGACCTTCAGGCCGTTGTCGCCGCGCTTCAGGCCGCAGTCGGCCATCACCGCCAGCACCTGGTCGGCCTCGTCCGGCGAGCGGCAGAAGGGGATCATCACCACTACGTTCCTGAAGCCCAGGCGCTCGCGCAGCTGCTTGATGGCGCGGCACTCCAGGGCGAAGCCGTCGCGGTAGCGCGGCGAGTAGTAGCGCGAGGCGCCACGGAAGCCGATCATCGGGTTCTCTTCCTTGGGCTCGAACGGCGCGCCGCCCAGCAGGTTGGCGTACTCGTTGGTCTTGAAGTCGCTCATCCGCACGATCACCGGCTTGGGATGGCAGAACGCCGCGATGCGCGCCAGCCCGCAGGACAGGCGGTCGACGAAGTACTCGGTCTTGTCGGGGTAGCCGCGGGTCAGCCGCTCGATCTCCTCGCGCGCCGCCGGGTCGGTGACGCGGTCGAAGTGGGCCAGCGCCATCGGGTGCACCTTGATCGAGTTGCTGATGACGAACTCCATGCGTGCCAGGCCCACCCCGTCGGCGGGCAGGCGCCACCAGCGGAAGGCCGCCGCCGGGTTGGCCATGTTCAACATGACGCGGGTGCGGGTGGCGGGGATGCGGTCGAGCGCGATCTCCTGCGTCTCGATCTTGGCGCTGCCTTCGTAGACGCAGCCGATGTCGCCCTCGGCGCAGGACACGGTGATGTCCTGCTCGTCGTGCAGATGGTAGGTGGCGCTGCCGGTGCCGATCAGCGCCGGCACGCCCAACTCGCGGCTGACGATGGCGGCATGCGAGGTGCGGCCGCCGTGGTCGGTGACGATGGCGGCGGCCTTCTTCATGATCGGCACCCAGTCGGGGTCGGTGTTCTCCGCCACCAGGATGGCGCCCTGCGGGAATTCCTCGACGCTGCGCGGATCGCGCACGATGCGCACGCGGCCGGTCACCGCGGCTTCGCCGATGGCGAGGCCGGTGAGCAGCCGGGGCGCCTGGGTCTCGACGCGGTAGCTCTTGAGCGTGGAGCCGGCCTGGCGCGACTTCACCGTCTCCGGGCGGGCCTGCACGATGTACAGCGCGCCGGTCTCGCCGTCCTTGGCCCATTCCATGTCCATCGGCATGCCGTAGTGGCGCTCGATGGTGCAGGCCCAGCGGGCGAGCTGCAGGATCTCGGCGTCGGACAGCACGTAGCTCTCGCGTTCCCTGGCCGAGGTCGGCACGGTGCGGGTGCTGCGGCCGCCGTCGAAGCCGTAGATCATCTTGATCGACTTGGCGCCGAGCCGGCGGTCGACAATCGGCTTGAGCGCGGAGTCGTCGAGCAAGGGCTTGAACACCGTGTACTCGTCCGGATCCACCTGGCCCTGCACCACGGTTTCGCCCAGGCCCCAGGACGCGTTGATCAGCACCACGCGGTCGAAGCCGGTCTCGGTGTCGATCGAGAACATCACGCCGGCTCCGGCGCGGTCGGAACGCACCATCTGCTGCACGCCGATCGACAACGCCACCTTGAGGTGGTCGAAGCCGTGCGCCTGGCGGTAGCTGATGGCGCGGTCGGTGAACAGCGAGGCGAGGCAGCTGCGGCAGGCGTCGAGCAGGGCGGCCTCGCCGCGGATGTTCAGGAAGGTCTCCTGCTGGCCGGCGAAGCTGGCGTCGGGCAGGTCCTCGGCGGTCGCGCTGGAGCGCACCGCGACGCTGGCCTCGGCCACGCCGATGCGGGTGGACAGTTCGCGGTAGCCGCGGCGGATCGCCTCGCTCGTGGCGGCCGGCCAGTCGGCGCGCAGAAAGGCGCGGCGGATGGTATCGCCGGCCTCGGCCAGGGTGATCTTGCTGGCCGACCACGCGGCCAGAGTGTCGCGGATCAGCGGGCCGAGCTTGTTGGCTTCGACGAAGCCGCGGTAGGCCTGCGCGGTGGTGGCGAAGCCGGGCGGCACGCTCACCCCCTGCGCTTGCAGGGCCTGGATCATTTCACCCAGCGAGGCGTTCTTGCCGCCGACGCGGCTGACGTCGCCCCTGCCCACGCTGCTCAACGGTACGACTTCTTCGCCCTGATTGCGCATGTTTCCCTCCGCGGGTGCCGTTCGTGTGCGGACAGTTTCCGGGGCGTGGAGGGAGGGCGCATTGATCCCGGTCAAGCCCCGCTCCGGCGACTGCAAGTGCTTGATCGGGCGGAGGCGAATGCCCCCGGCGGACGGCTCAGGCGCTGCCTTCGGCGCTGTAACGGGCGAGCAGTCCGCTGCGTACGGCGTGGCGGAACACGCGGGCGAAGACCCAGGCGGCGAGCAGCATCTGCGCGGCGGCGAGCGCGGCACCGCCCCATAGCGTGGTGGCGGGGAAGCTGCCGCCGCCGATGACCGTGCGCAGCCCCTCGAACACGTAGGACGGCGGCAGCAGCCGCGATACCGCCTGCATCCAGTGAGGCAGCGTGGAGACGGGATAGAACACCGCCGCGAACGGCGACAGCAGCGCCGGCAGCGGCCACACCAGCCATTCCGAGGCCGGCCCCAGGCGCAGCACCATGGCGCTGGCGAGGATGCCGAGCGCAATGCCGAACAGGAACAGCACCAGCAGCAGCGGCACCAGCAGCAGGCCGAAGGCGAAGAACGGCAGGCCGAACACCGCGGTCGCCAGCACCAGCATCACCAGCAGGCCGATCAGGCTGGTGGTGACGCTGGTCAGCACCAGCCCGCCCAGGTACTGCCGCAGCGACAACGGGGTGGCGAAGATGTTGATGAAGTTGCGCGACCACACGTCCTCCAGGAAGGCGGTGGTCACGCCCTGCATCACGCGGGTGAAGAAGTCCCAGAACAGCACCGCACCGAGCAGGCGCGGCACCAGGTCGACCCCCGGCGCGCTGAGGGTGTTGAGATAGCGGGTAATGAAACCCCACAGCACGATGTCGATCGCCACCCAGGCGAACAGCGGGATCACCCGCACCGGGCTGCTGCGCATCAGGTAGAACTGGCGCAGTGCCACCGCTGCGGCCGGACGCAGTCTCACGCTGCCGCCTCCGCCGCCAGCGGCTCGCGCGCCAGGCGGATGAACAGTTCCTCCAGGCTGGCCGCGCCGTGCTGGCCCGGCAGCTGGCGCGGGTCACCCTCCAGCAGGATCCTGCCCTTGGACAGGAACAGCACGCGGTGACAGACCTCCTGCACCTCGTACATGTTGTGCGAGGTCCACAGGATGCCGCGCTCGCCGTCCGCCGCGATGGCGCGGATCATGGCCCGCACGTCCTGCGCCGCCGCCGGGTCGAGCGAGGCGGTGGGCTCGTCCAGCAGCAGCAGCTGCGGCCGGTTGAGCAGCGCCTTGGCCAGGCACACCCGGGTCTGCTCGCCGGAGGAGAGCAGGCCGCAGCGGGTGCGGCGCAGGCGCTTGAGGTCGAACTGCTCGATCAGCGTCTCGATGCGGGCGGCGAGCCCGGGCACGTCGTAGACCAGGCCGAACACGCACAGGTTCTGCTCCACCGTGAGGTTGCCGGGCAGCGGCGCGTACACCGCCATGAAGTTGGTGCACGCCAGCGCCCGGCTGCGCTGGCGTGCCAGGTCGTGGCCCTCGATCGACACGCTGCCCGCGCTGGGCTCCAGCACGCCCAGCACCATGTTGATCACGGTGGTCTTGCCGGCGCCGTTGGGCCCGAGCAGGCCCACGATCTCGTTGCGCCGCACCTCGAACGACACGCCGTCCACCGCTGTCAGGCTGCCGAAGCGCTTGGTCAGGCCGCTGGCCTTGAGCACGCTCATCGCCAACCGCCGTCGCGCGGGAGCGCCGCGCGATCCTGGTCCCGGCGGCGCCAGTAGCGCAGCAGCGCCACGCCGCCGACCAGCCCGCCCAGGTGGGCGAAGTGGGCGATGCCCGGCATGGTGCCGGTGACACCGGCGAACAGCTCCAGCAGCGCGTAGAGAAACACGAACACCCGCGCCGGCATCGGGATCGGCGGGAACAACAGCATCACCTTGCGGTTCGGGTACAGCACCGCGAACGCCGCCAGCACGCCGAACACCGCGCCGGACGCGCCCAGGGTGGGGACCTTGTCCGGCAGCAGGCTGGTCACCAGCAACTGCGTGGCCGCCGCGGTCGCCAGGCTCGCGGAATACAGCGCGAGGAAGCGGCCGGATCCCAGCGCCCGTTCCACCGGCCGCCCGAACATCCACAGCGCGAACATGTTGGTGGCCAGGTGCGCCACGTTGCCGTGGAGGAAGGCGCTGGTGAGCGGCTGCCAGAGGTGGAAGCCGGCGCCTAGCGGCCACAGCACCAGCGGTGTCAGGAACGTATTGCCGAGCTGGGTTTCCAGCACGAACATGGCGAGGTTCGCCGCCAGCAGGGCGTAGGTCAGCGGGGTCATGGTCTTTGAGCGATGGGATCGGCCATCGGCAACGGCGGCCGGCAGTAGTCATAGCATAACCGCTGCGGGGCACGGGATTGAGCAGCACATGTAGGTCCGAACCGCCGAAGGCGTTTCGGACGCATTTGGTGCGGCGATACTTCGGCTTCGGTCGTTGGGGATGAGTGACATGCGTCCGAACCGCCTTCGGCGTTTCGGACCTACGCCGGCTGCGCTGGCTACTCCACCCGCACCCGATACGCTTCCGCCAGCGAGATCGTCCCGGCCCGCGCCAGCTCCACCGCGCGGGCGGTGATCGATACCATGCCGGCGGCCTCCGCGGTGGCGTGGATGGTGTCGCCGTCGGCGTTGGGGACGATCAGGCGGCGGATGTCGGCGGTCACCGGCAGCAGTTCGTACACCGCCAGGCGGCCGCGCACGCCGGTGCCGTGGCATTGCGGGCAGCCGATGCCGCGGTAGAAGGTCTCGTCGGCGCCCACGCCCAGGGCGGCGCGTACGAACGGCGCCACCCGCTCCGGCTCGAGGCAGTGGCGGCAGTTGCGGCGCGCCAGGCGCTGGGCCAGCACGCCGAGCAGGGTGGAGCGCAGCAGGAAGGATTCCACCCCCAGGTCGAGCAGGCGGGTGACGGTGGTGGCGGCGTTGTTGGTGTGCAGGGTGCTCAGCACCAGGTGGCCGGTGAGGGCGCACTCCACCGCGATCTCGGCGGTCTCGTGGTCGCGGATCTCGCCCAGCATGATGACGTCGGGGTCGTGGCGCAGGATGTTGCGCAGGATGCGGGCGAAGTCCAGCTCGATATCGTGCTGCACCTGGATCTGGGTCACGTCCGGGATGTGGTATTCGACCGGGTTTTCCACCGTGATGATGTTGACGTTCTGCTTGCGCACTTCCATCAGCGCGGCGTACAGCGTGGTGGACTTGCCGCAGCCGGTGGGGCCGGTGACCAGCAGCATGCCGTTGCTGCGCGCCAGAATGTCGCGGAATACCTCCTCGTCGTGGGCGCTGAAGCCGATCTCGGCGATGTTGCGCAGGCCGCCGCTGGTGTCGAGCAGGCGCAGCACCACGCTCTCGCCGTACACCGAGGGTATCACCGAGATGCGCAGGTCGATCTGCTTGCCGGCGTATTGCACCGACACGCGGCCGTCCTGTGGCAGGCGGTGCTCGGCGATGTTCATGGTGCCGATCACCTTGATGCGGCTGACCACCGCGCGCAGCAGCGGCTTGGCGAAGGTGCGGACCGGGATGAGGGTGCCGTCGATGCGGAACAGCACCTCGAAGTCCTCGGCGCGGGGGCGCACATGGATGTCGGAGGCGTGGCGCCGCACGGCGTCCTCGATCAGCCCGGTGACCAGACCCACCACCGGCTTTTCGCGGGCCAGGCGCTCGTTCTCATGCGTGGCCTGCTCGCTGTCGTCGTTGCCGTCCGGGCGCAGGTCGAGAGACCTGAGCAGCACCGCGTCCTCGAAGCGGTCGAACTGCTGGCCGATGGTGGCCTCCACCGCGCCGGGTGGGGCGAGCAGCGGCAGCACGCGCAGGCCGGTGGCGAATTCGATGCTGGTGGTGGCCTCGGTATCGTGCGGGTGGTCGGTCACCACCGCCAGCACGCCCTGGCGGATGCGCAACGGTACCATGCGGGTGCGCCGCACCAGCTGCGGCGACACCGTGGCCACGGCGGGCGCGGCGCACTCGACGTGGTGCATGTCGATCAGCGCCAGGCCCAGGCGCTGCGCCAGGCGGAAGGCCTCGTGGGCGGCGGGCGAGTCGCCGGCGCAGGACTGCCAGCCCTGCAGGTCGGTGAGCAAGTGGCCTTCCACCACGGCGGTCTGGCCCTGCAGTGACGCCGCCAGGTAGGCGTCGAGGTCGGCATTGCTGCGCACCAGCGGCACGTGCTGGCGGGCTTCGCGGGCATCCGCCACCATGCCGCGCAGCGCCGGCAGCATGGTGTATACCACCGCCGCCAGTGCATGCATCGCCACGTACAGGGTGAGTTGCTGGCCGTCGCGTCGCCAGTGCAGCCAGACGCCGTCGGCGCCCAGGTGCGTGCCGAGCACCTCGCCCTGCAGGCGCCGGCCGTTGGGCAGCACCACCGTCGCGGCCAGCGGCGCGGCGCGCGTCACCAACTCGGCCGGCGGCGCCGCGTCGGTCTCGGCCATCCACAGGTCGTCGGAAGTGATGAGCCAGGATTGTCCGCCGATGCTCAGGTGCCAGCTGCCGTCGGAAAGCTGTCGCGGCGAGGCGTCGCCCTGCACCAGCATGCCGTCGCCGACCACCACGAAGCCGGCGCCGGCCACCTCGGTGCCAACGGCCTGCTCAGGCAGCGGCGGGCTGCGCGTGGCGAAGGAGCGCAGGGCCGGGGTGCCGGGCGGGCGCAAGGAGATTTCCAGCCTGGCCAGGGCCGCATTGCGGATGCGCACCGAGCGCTCGTGGCCGTTGCGCCAGCGCAGCCAGGTGTGGTCCGGGTCGATGCTGCCGCCAAGCAGGTTGCCTTCCAGGCGGCCGCGGTCGGGCAGGATCACCTCCGCGTGCAGCGGACGCGGCGGTGTCACGCCGCCGTCCGGCACCGGTGCCTGCATTTCGCTGAGCCACAGGTCGGCATCGCGCACCACGCTGGTGCCGGACACGGTTGTCAACTCCCAGTCGCCGTCGGGCAGGCGCTTGGGCTCCTGCGTCAGGAGCAGCTTGGTGCCGTCGGCCAGCACCGCCAGGGCGCTGCGGGCGCGCAGGCGCTCGTCCACCTCCGGCGCGGGCCTGCCCCCCGGCGCGGCGGCCGGTACCTGTTCCTGGTCTGCGTGGTCTTCCATGTTCGAGCCCAGTATAGAGGGGCGGTACCTGCCGGCATTGACCGGCGTCAAGCCGCTTCAGCGGCCCAGCAGGGTCCGCAGCTGCGCCAGCAGGGCGTCGAACGGCGGCGCGCGGGTGGTATCCACGGTCAGCGTGTGGGCGCGCTCGGCGTCGTCGAGGGGGTCGTTGTGACCGAGCTGGTGGCGCAGCACCGCGACGTCGGCCTCGGAGGCGTCTTTGCCCTCGCGGGCGCGCTCGACCAGGCGCCGCTCCAGCTCTGCGGGCGGCGCCTGGCAATCCACGATCGCCATCGGCACGTCGAGCTGCTGGGCCAGGGCGGCAAAGTGGCGTCGCGCGGCCTGGTGGAGGAAGGTGGCGTCGATGATGGCGGTTTCGCCGCCCTCGATGAGGGCGCGCGCCAGGTCCACCAGGTGGGAATAGACCTGGCGGCCCGCGTCCACGGTGTAGATGCCGGCGCCGACGCCGGAGCCGCTGCGCCCTTGCGGAGCGATGCCGTGCATGCGCTTGCGCTCCACGTCCGAGCGGACGCGGATCGCCGGCAGGCGTTCGGCGAGCTCGCCGCTGTAGCGGGTCTTGCCGGAGCCGGCCAGGCCGTGCATCAGGATCAGGCCCGGGCGCGCCCGGCGGGTCCAGTAGAGCGCCTGGCGCACGTAGTCGATGCACTCGTCCAGATGCTGGCGCCGGCGCTTGTCCACCGCCAGTGACTGCCAGCGGATCATGGCCACCTTGGCGCGTACCAGGGCGCGGTAGACCGCGTAGTAGTGCAGGGTGCGCACGCCGGCATAGTCGCCGCCGGCTTCCAGGTAGCCGTTGAGGAAGGCGTAGCCGAGGCCGGGATGGCCGCGGTGCGCCAGGTCCATCAGCAGGAACGCGGTGTCGCTGACGGTGTCGATCCAGCGTAGTCCCGGGCTGAATTCGATGCAGTCGAACGGCACGATGCCTTGATCGAGGCTTACCAGGTTGGCGAGGTGCAGGTCGCCGTGGCACTCGCGGACGCAACCGGCAAGCCGGCGCGCGTCGAACACCGGCGCCAGCTCGGTGCCCCGCCGCGTGACCCACTGGCCGATCTGCTCCAGCCGGCTCCGCAGCGCGTCGTCCCCGGTTCCTTGCAGCAGGTCATGCAGGCTGTCGCGCAGGGGTGTCTGCACCTGGCTCGGCAGGCCGTATTCCGTACCGGCGGCCGCCGACGGCAGCGTGGCATGGAGCGCGGCCAGCGAGCGGCCGAACTGCTCCATGTCGCGCGGCGACAAACCGCCGGCGTCGAGCACGCGGTCGAGCTGCCGATCTGCCGGGAACTGGCGCATCTTCACCGCGTATTCGAGCGGCACGCCTTCGCCGCCCACCAGCGGGTGCTCGGCGCTGCCGGTGATGGGCACCACGTCCAGGTACAGCTCCGGGGCGAAGCGGCGGTTGAGCCGCAGCTCCTCCCGGCAGGCGTCGAGTCGCAGCTGCAGCGAGGAGAAATCGAGGAACGGCAGCTTGACCGGCTTCTTCACCTTGTAGGCATAGGCTCCGGTCAGCAGCACCCAGGAGATGTGGGTCTCCGCCAGCCGCACGCGGTGGGCGCCGTGGCTGTACGCGGACGGGCGCAGCAGCGCCTGGATCAGCGGCGGCAGGTGGATCTTGCGCAGGCGCTGTTCCCGCCGCCGTCCTTCCTGCTGGTCGGAATGGCGGATGGGTGTCATGGTCGCGCCCACGGTCCTGCGGCCTCAGGCGACCGCAGCGACTTTGCCGCTGGTTGCGGGCGGTGCCGGCGCCGGCGCGCCGGCTGCCGCACCGTCGAACAGTGCCTGCAGCTCGGGCTCCTGCAGGGTTTCCCGCTGCAGCAGCACCTCCACTGCGATCTCAAGGTTGGCGCGCCGCTGGCGCAGGACCTCGGTGGCGCGTGCCAGCGCCTCGTCGAGCAGCCGCCGCACCGCGGCGTCGATCTGTTCGGCGACGTGTTCGCTGCAGGGCTTCTCGGCGCGGGTCGCGGTGGGGCCGCCGAGGTAGGAGAGGGATTCCTCCGCGTACACCACCGGGCCGATCTCGCCGCTAAGGCCGAAGCGCATCACCATGTCGCGGGCGATGGCGCTGGCCTTGACGAGGTCGTCGGCGGCGCCGGTGGATGCCTCCTCGTACACCAGCAGTTCCGCCGCGCGGCCGCCGAGCAGGGCGCTCATGCGGCTCTCCAGCTCGGAACGCAGCACCAGGTACCGGTCCTCGGTCGGCCGCTGCAGGGTGTAGCCGAGCGAGCCGATGCCGCGCGGGATCAGCGAGACCTTCTGCACGGCGGTGTCGCGCATCAGGGCCAGCGACACGAAGGCGTGACCCAGCTCGTGGTAGGCCACCACGCGCCGCTCGCGCGGGTTGAGCAGGCGGCCGCGCTTCTCGATGCCGGCCACGATGCGCTCCAGCGCCTGGGTGAAATCGTCCGCCGTCACGCAGTCGGCGCCGCGGCGGGTGGCGAAGATGGCGGCCTCGTTGACCAGGTTGGCCAGGTCGGCGCCGGAGAATCCCGGCGTCATCGCCGCGACCTGGTCGAGGTCCACCGCCGCCGCCAGCGGCACCTTGCGCGCGTGTACCTGCAGGATCTGCACGCGGCCTTTGCGGTCGGGCCGGTCGACCAGCACTTGGCGGTCGAAGCGGCCGGCGCGCAGCAGCGCCTGGTCGAGGATCTCCGGCCGGTTGGTGGCGGCCAGCACCATCAGGCCGGTCTTGGGATCGAAGCCGTCCATCTCCGACAGGAGCTGGTTGAGGGTTTGCTCCTTCTCGTCCTGGCCGCCCATGGGGAAGGCGCTGCGCGCCTTGCCCAGTGCGTCCAGTTCGTCGATGAAGACGATCGCCGGGGCCTTGGCCCTTGCCTGCTCGAACAGGTCGCGCACGCGCGCGGCGCCCACGCCGACGAACATCTCGACGAATTCCGAGCCGTTGATCGACAGGAACGGCACACCGGCTTCACCTGCCACCGCGCGCGCCAGCAGCGTCTTGCCGGTCCCCGGCGGACCCACCAGCAGCACGCCGCGCGGCAGTAGCGCGCCGAGGCGGCCGTAGCGCATCGGGTCCTTGAGGAAGGCCACGATCTCCTGCAGCTCGGCCTTGGCCTCGTCGACACCGGCGACGTCGGCGAAGCTGACCCTGGTGTCGGTTTCGACGTAGACCTTGGCCTTGCTCTTGCCGATCGCCATCAGTCCGCCGCCCAGGCCCTGCTTCTCGGCAAAACGGCGGAACACCAGGCTCCACAGGAGGTACAGCACCACGAAAGGCGCCACCCACGACACCAGCGTGCCGATCAGCGGGTTCGGCTTCTCGGCCTGGTAAGGCACGTGGAAGCTGTCGAGATGGGCCGCCAGCTGCGGATCGACCCGCGTCGCCACCACCTGGCGTTGGTCGGC
Organism: Nevskia sp.; assembly: GCA_031291075.1. Classification (GTDB taxonomy): domain Bacteria; phylum Pseudomonadota; class Gammaproteobacteria; order Nevskiales; family Nevskiaceae; genus Nevskia. The sequence continues at coordinate 36,132 of JARLJS010000162.1, forward strand.
GCCGGCGCCCTTGAGGACGCCGCGCAGATTGTCCTCCGTCACCACCACCTGCGACAGCTTGCCGTCCTTGAGGTCCTGCTCGAATTCGCTGTACGGGATCTCGCGCGGGCCGGCGCTGTGCCAGACGTAGTACTGCGCGGCCAGTACCGCGAGGAATATCGCCAGCGGCAGGAGCAGGTTCTGCTTGTTGCTCTTCTCGTCCATCGGTACCGGGTTCCGTGACCTTGGCACAGGTTGCCACAAGCGGCGGTGCCGGCAATTGATCTGGGTCACGAGGCGCCAGGGAGGGGCCGCCGCTGCGTTTTGACCTGGGTCAATCGCCGGCGGCCGCCGGCTCGGCTAACCTTGGCCTGCCTCCCCTGGCCCGCAACAAGGATTGCCATGCCCAAGTTCAAACCGCCGATGGCCGCGTTGTGCCTGTTCCTGCTCGCGGGCGCCGCAGTGGGCACGGACACGCCCGCGGCGGCCGCACCCAGACAGGACGCGGCGGACCGTCAGCTCACGGACCTGCAGCAGCGCCTGCGCGAACTCATCGGCCAACTCGACGAGATGGCGGAACTGCATGACGCCGCCGGCCGCCGCAGCCTGATGCACCGCCATTGGCACGCCCTGCAGGACTACATGCGGGAGGTGCAGAAGACGCTGCCGCCGCAGCCCGCCGGCAGCGAACAGATGCACCTGGCCTTCGGCTCGGCGGCAGGCTGCGGCCTCGCCGCCGACATGGACGCGGACCGCTACGTCTCGCAGACGCGCGACCTGTTGTGGAGCATGCGCGAGCAGCTCGCGGCGGTGCGCCAGGCCGGCAGCGCGGCCGAGCGGCAGCGCCGGCTGCAGGCGCACGCAGTCGACGCCTATCACGGCATGCAGGCGATTCGCGGCCTGGGCTGGATGTACGGCAAGACAGCGCCGAGCGGCGAAAACCAGGGTCCGGTGCCCGATGCGGCCTCCACCGGCGCCTACCTGGTCCACCAGTACTGCGGCCAGTGTCACGCGCCGCCGCCGGCGGTATTGCACAGCGCCGCTGAGTGGTCTGGCGCGGCGGCCCGCATGCAGGGGCACATGAACCTGGCCAATGCCCAGAATCCGCACGAGGTGCAGGTGCCGAGCCAGCGCGAGATGACCGCGATCCAGACCTACCTGGAGGCGAACGCCTGCGAAACGGTCGATTGAGCCAGCCGGGCGGCGCAAGGCAAAAATAGCCGCCGGCGCTCCGCCCCGGCGGCCGCAACGCGCTTATTGCACTTTGATTTGGGTGGTCGAGGACCTCTTGACCTCGGTTTTCGGCAGGTGGACGGTCAGCACGCCGTCATTGGACTCGGCGGTGATGGCGTCCTGCTGCACGTTCTCCGGCAGGCTGAAGCTGCGGCTGTAGGCGCCGTAGGTGCGCTCGACCCGATGGACGCGCGCGTCCTTCTCCTCGTGCTCCGACCTGCGTTCGCCCGAGATGGTAAGCACGCCATTCTCGACGCTGACCTTCACCTCTTCCTTCTTCACGCCCGGAAGCTCGGCCTTGACCGTGTATTCCTTGGGCGTTTCGGCGATGTCCACGGCCGGAGCCCAGGCGTCGCCTGCGCGGTTGGCAACGGCGCCACCGCGCTGGAAGCGGTTGAGAAGCTCATCCATCTCGCGAAACGGATTCCATTGAACCAGAGCCATGATGTCGTCTCCATCTGATCGCCGGCGGACTGCGGCAGACCAATGGTGAAACCCGCGCCGGAACTTGGCATTGACCTGGATCATGTGCCCCGTTTCAAGTGCCGCCGGCGCCGCTTTTGACTCAGATCAATGAGCGACGGAGCGCGCCTGCGCTTAATAGCAGGTGACACGAGAACCTGTTGAGAGATCGAGATGAACGCCAGCCTGTTGCAAACCGTTGACCTGTACGTCGCCGTGCTCCTCGCCGCATTCGGCATGAGCTTCCTGACCCTGACCATTGTCGTGCTGCTGGACAGCGACGCCGTGCGGGAGCTGGCGCATGCCTGGGAGTCGAAGCAGCTCGACCGCGTCCGCATGGGCAGGATGCTGGCCCTGCGCGGCATCGACCGGCGTATCTACCTGCGCGGCACGCCGATGTCCGAAGTGCGCCACCAGGTCGCCAGGTGCCGTAACTGCAGCCAGCAGAGCCGCTGCGACGCCGACCTCGCGGCGGGTACGCCCACCCGTGCCGGCTACTGCCCCAATGCCAGGGCCCTCGACACGCTGGCCGTGCTGCACCGGCATGGTAGCGCGCAGACTCTGCAGCCGCGCTGAGCGGAGCCTCCGTGACCAACGCGGCGGGGTCCGGCAGGAAAGCGCGCGCGCCGCGGCCCGGACGTGAGCGGCCGGCGCTGGCGGCCGGCGAGTTGATGCATTCCATCGACCGGGCCTGGCTGGAAATGGACCGGCCGCGGAATCCGATGGTGGTGAGCGGGCTGTTTCAGGTCGACGGCAATGTCACGCCTCTGCGTTTCAAGCGCACCCTGGCGGAACGCCTGCTGCGCTTTCCCCGTTTCAGCCAGCGACCTGAACGGCACCACTCGCCGCCGTTGTGGGTGACCGAAACCGAGCTTGACCTCGACTACCATATCCACATCCGCCGGCTGCCGGCCGCCGGCTTCGAGCCGGCCCTGCGCAAGGCGGTGTCGGCTGAACTGACCGGCGAGTTGGATCCCTGCCGCCCGCTGTGGCGCGCGATGATCTTCACCCGCAAGGGCCGCCCGGTGATGGTCATGTTCCGCGCCCATCACGCGGTGGCGGACGGCATCGCCCTGCTGCGCGTGCTGCTGGCCTGCACCGACGCCGCGATGCGCCGGCGCGGCCCGGCCGTCCCGGCCGCCACCGGGCACCCGCGCCACGACGGGCCGCTGGCGCCGGTGATCGATCGCCTGGAGGGTGCCAACGCCGCGCTGGAGGTGCTGCACGACCTGGTGGCCGAAGACCTCAAGCACCCGGGCGAGTTGATCAGGCACCTGCGGCAGGGACGCGACGCGCTCGGCGCCATCGCCCACATCCTGCAACTGCCCAACGACAACCCGCCCGAACTGCGCTTGCCGCTGACCGGCAAGCGCTCGCTGGTGTGGGCCAGCGACTTCCGCTCCACCGCCATCCGCAGGGCGGCCCATGCGCGCGGCGTGAAGATCAACGACCTGCTGATGGCCGCGCTGGCCGGCGCGTTCGGCAGCTATCTGCGCGGCGAAGGCGTGGCGGTGGCACCCGAGCAGAGTCTGCGCGTCTCGATCCCGGTCAACCTGCGCGACGACCATTTGCATGGCGAGCTGGGCAATTGCTTCGGGCTGGTGCTGCTCGATCTGCCGGTCGGCATGACCGACGCCGCGGCGCGCTTGGCTCTGGTGGCGGAACGCATGAACCGGCTCAAGACCTCGGGCGAAGCGCGCGCCACGCTGCTGGCGCTGGCGGCGGTCGGGCATCTGCCGATGGCGCTGGAGAAGGGCCTGGTGCAGCACGTGGCGGACAAATCCTGCGCCGTGGTATCCAACCTGCGCGGGCCGCAGCGCTCGGTGCGCATCGGCGGAGCGAGGTTGAGCAACCTGGTGTTCTGGCCGCCGCAGTCCGGGCATATCGGCATCGGCGTCAGCCTGATCAGCTATGCCGGCGCGCTCAGCGTCGGCATCTCCGCCGACACCGGCGTGGTCAAGCAGCCGCAGCGACTGCTGGACGAACTGGTCAAGGCGTTGCGCGAGCTTGGCTGCAAGGGCTCGTTGCGCCGAGCGGGCGCCTGAGGCGCGTTCAGGTTTCCCAGAAGGGTTCGAGCCGGCGGAAGCTGTGCCAGGCGTGGCGCAGTTTGCGCTGCTTGCCCGATCCCGCGCCGTGGCGGTCCACTGCGGCGACACGGTGCTTGCCGAGCCGGCGCTTGAGCTGTGAGGCCAGCGCGCGTCCCGAGGCGGCATCCTGGATCACCCCGAGCCGCCCCTGCAGCTCGCTCAGCGCAGTGAGGTAGGGTTGCACCCGGCGGTGCGCATACAGCGGTTCCAGCATCTCGCTGGCGTAGCGCAGCCGTTTCAGGCTCATGCGCAGGCGGTGCAGCTCCTTGCGCCGCAGCCCGCGCAGGTGGCGGCCGCGCTGGCGCACCTCCCGCAGCCGCTGGCGCAGGACGACACTGGCAGCGGGACGCAGGCTGTCGCCGGCGTGGTGGGAAGTCCGCGGCGGGAGCACGGACGCGGCCCCGGGGTGACCGTGCATGGCCCGCAGGCGGGTCAGCAGCGCGCCGCAGCGGTGCGAGTGGAAGACCGCCCGTGCCTGCTCCAGCGCCTGCGCCCGGCAGGCGGCTGCCGCTGCCGCGCTGGTGCCGTGGCGGGGGAAACGCGGCGTCAGGTTCTGCTCGGCCAGGAACACGTCCCATTCGCGGGTTGCCGCCAAGCCGTGCATCAGCCATTTCAACTCGTTGCCCAGCCGCTGGGCGCGGTGGTCCGGCAGGAACCCGGCGAACGCGCTCAGCGCGGTGCGCAGGCGGGTGATGTCGATGCGAAGCTGGTGGATCGCGTCGGCGCTTCCGCTGCGGTCCGCGGTTTCCACGCCGGCCACCACCTGCGCCGCCAGGGCAGCGAAGATCTGCCGGAACAGGGTGCCGGCGGCGGGCGGCCGCGGCTGACGGCCCGCGGCGCGGGGATGCCGCGCCGCGGCACCGGCCCTGGCGTCCATATCCGAACGCCGGTGGCTTGCGGCTGGATCAGCTCTTGAGCGCGTTGCGCATATCGGTGTAGCTGGTACGCAGCGCGTTGAGCAGCTTGCTGGCGGCTGCCTCGACCTCCTTGCGGCTGTCCTCGGCGGCGACCTCGGCGCGGCCGATGTGCTCGCGCAGGGTGGCGAAGTCGGCTTCCAGTTTGTTCCAGCGGTCTTTCAGCTCGGCTTTCAGCAACGAGGTGTGCAGCGCCAACTCGTCGCGGAGCAGGCAAAGGGCTTTGTAGTCGTTGCTCAGGGCGGTGGAGAGACGTGACATGACAGGACTCCATTGGTTGGGGGAGGTGCTGTCAGTTTCGTCGCCGGACAGGACCGCCGCCTTGATCTGCGTCAAGGTTGCGTCGCGTCTCTAGGCCGCGGCCGCCAGCCGTGCCCGCGGCAGTATCGTCTTCTTCAGCTGCGTCCTCAGCTCGCCGTGCTCGCCGAACAGGCGCGCCTGCATGTCGCGCAGCAGCGTGTCGGTATCGTGCTGGCTGGGGTGGAAGCCGGGCTTGAAATAATCCAGGAAAGCTGGGATCAGGCCGGCCCACAGGCCGCGCGGGCCATAGATGTGGCCGACGCCGCGCAGATGCCGGCGCAATTGCCAAAGCGTGCCGTCGGCGGCGAGGATGCGGAGCTGGAACGCGAGCAGCGTGCCGAGCAGGATAGCGGTCATCGGGATCATCGTGCCGGCGCGCACCAGGTAGCTGCCGCCGGTGCTGCGGAACACGTCGAAGGCCACCGCCTTGTGCTCGGTCTCCTCCATCATGTGCCAGAGGGTGAAGCGCAGCGCCTCCGGCGCGAAGCGGGCCTGCATTTCGGGATGGCGGAAGGTGTATTCGGACACGATCGCGGTGTGGTGCTCCAGCGCCACCGTCATGGCGAGCTGGATACGCAGCGGCAGCCATCTGCGGGCGAGCTTGAGGCCACGCCGGGACAGCCGGTCCAGCCGCTTCATCGGAAAGCCCATGGCCTCGTAGATGGCGTTGGAGATGTCGTGCTCCTGGCCGTGCATCGCCTCCTGGCCGATGAAGCCGGCCACGCGCTGCTGCAGTTCGGGATCGCGGACGCGATCGCGGTAGTTGCGCACCGAATCGATGAAGAAGCGCTCGCCGTGGGGGATCACGGCCGAGAAGGCCATGAAGAACGCCGAGGCGAACGGGTCGTTGTCGTAGAAGTAGCGCGGCAGATTGCCGCGGTCGCCGCTGAAGTCCATGTGGCGGATCGGGACCTCCGGGTTGGGGTGCGCGTCCGTGCTGCGGTCCGTGCGGGCGATCATGGAACTCTCCTGTGGGTGTCGATGAAGGGCGGCGTTCAGCCCCCGGTCCTGGCGACCAGACGGCCGATCAGGCCGGAGCCGCGGTTGTAGCTGACCGGCGCGTAGCGTTTCAGGCGCCACACCAGGCGCGCGTCGAACTGCGGCAGCACGTAGAGCTTGCCGTGGTCGAGGGCGTCGAGGGTGAGGCGGCCCACCTGCTCGGGTGACCAGCCGCTCAGTGCCATCAGCCGCTGCGCCAGGCGCGATTGTGCCTCGGGGATGCGGCCGTCGCGGGCAATGTTGGTCTTGACGAACGTTGGACAGAGCACGGTCACGCCGACCCCGGTGCCCGCCATCTCCGCCGCCAGCGTCTCCGACAGGGCCAGCACCGCCGCCTTGCTCGCGTTGTACGGGCCCATGCCGGGCGCGGCGGCGAAACCGGCGGCGGAGGCGACGTTGATGATGCCGCCGCGCCGCAGGATGCGCAGCTTGGGCGCGAACACATGGCAGCCGTGGATAACGCCCCACAGGTTGACGCCCATGGTCCAGTGCCAGTCCTCGATCGGGAACTCGCCGATGTTGTGGCCGCCGATGCCCACGCCGGCGTTGTTGACCACCAGGTCGACCGGATCGCCCAGCCAGTCCTCGGCCTGCCCGGCCAGGGACTCGACGTTGGCCAGCTCGCTCACGTCGCACTGCACCGCCAGCGCCCGGCCGCCCTTGGCTACGATTTCGTCGGCCGTCTGCCGGGCGGTCTCCAGCTTGATGTCGGAACAGACGACGCGGCCGCCGCGCGCGGCGAGTTCGAGGGCGAAGCCGCGGCCAATGCCGCTGCCGGCTCCGGTGACCACCGCACAGGCGGCAGCCGAGCGCTTTTTCCTGGACACTCCGGGGGTTCCCCCAATGTCTTGATGTGTTTCCGGCGGTTCGCCGCCGGGTCTTTGCCTGGCCCCACTATGCGGAGCGGCACCCGTTTGCTGTGAGGACGATCTATGCCAAAATCCTTGACAATATAGGCCAATACCGCATCGCAACATCGGCATGGTGGAACGGCGTACGAAGTCCGGTAACCGCGGCGGCAGCCCGCGCTTTTCGGCCGTGCCCGCCAGCTATCTCAACCAGGTCCTGGAACTCGGTCGTGGCTGGGGGTTGAGCGACAGCCAGATGCTCACCGGCACCGGCATCCAGGCGGAAGCGCTGCGCGAGCCGGCCGCGCGCATGCCGGTGGAGCAGGCCGGGCGCCTTGCCCTGAACGCGATGCGGCTGGGGCAGCGGCCGGGCTTCGGCTTCGAACTGGGCCTGCACCTCAAGTACACCTCGCACGGGCAACTCGGCTATGCGGTGCTCAGCGCCGGCACACTGCGCGAGGCGCTGGAGTTGGTGAACCACTACGCGCGCACGCGCTGGGGCGCGGTCAAGCTGGAGTTCGCTCCCGCCGGCGAGATGGCCGAGGTGCGCGTGGTGGAGAACGTGCCGCTGGGCCCGTTCCGCACCGCTGTGCTGGAAGCCATGCTGGTGCTGCTGTGGCGACACGGCTCGTTCGTGCTGGGCGTGAACGGCTCCGCTGGCGAGCTGTGCTTCGAATGGGCCGAGCCGCCGTACTTCGCGGCCTACCGCGAGCGCCTGCCGGCGGTGTCCTGGCGCCGGCCCGCCAATATGATCCGCTTCCCGCTGAAGGACTTCGACCAGGGCCTGGTATCGGCCGACGCCCTGGCTTCGCGTCAGGCGCTGCGGGAAGTCGAGCGCGAGATGTCGCTGCTGGGCGAAGCTGGGGACAACCTGGTGGATCGGGTCCGCGCCGAGCTCAGATCTCACGAGCGGGGCTTTCCGGACCTGGACCAGGTGGCGGCGCGACTGCATCTGTCCAGCCGCACCCTCAAGCGCAAGCTGCAGGCAAGTGGCACCAGCTTCCAGGTCCTGCTCAACGAGGTGAAGCGGCAGGAGGCGCTGCACCTGATGCAGCACTCCGGGCTCAAGCTGCACGAGATCGCGGCCCGGCTGGGCTACGATGATCCGGCCTGCTTCACCCGCGCGTTCCAGCGCTGGACCGGGCAGTCGCCGAGCAGTGCGCGGCAGAAGGCCGGTTCCTAGCTCTTATTCACGCGGTACGCCCGGGTGCCGTGCGGCTGCCGGTACCAGCCGGGGTCGGTGTCGCCCTGCAGGTCGTCGCGCACCTTCAGCACGGTGAACATGCCGCCCATGCCGACGCTGCCGTAGGGGCCGTTGCCGGCGGCCATCGGCAGGGTGTTGGTGGGGCCTTTCATGGCCATGCCGTCCATGTCGTGCATGCCGTCGCGGCCCATCGCCATGTAGTCCGGCAGCAGCGCGCGGATGCGGTTCTCCACCTGCGACTGGTCCACGCCGACCGGGTTGGGGATGCCGTGGCCCATCGCGTTCATGGTGTGGTGCGACATGTGGCAGTGGAAGGCCCAGTCGCCGGGATTGTCGGCGACGAACTCGAGATCGCGCATCTGGCCCACGCCGACCAGGTGAGTGACCTCCGGCCGCCAGCTGCTGCGAGGCCAGCGGTCGCCGTCGCTGCCGGTGACCCAGAAACGGTGGCCGTGCAGGTGCATGGGGTGGTTCCACATCGACAGGTTGCCGAGGCGGATGCGCACGCGCTCGCCGGTCTTCGCCAGCAGCGGCGCCGTGGCCGGGTAGACCTTGCTGTTGAAGCTCCAGAGGTCGAAGTCCTGCATCACCGAAGGATCGGGCCGCGAGGTGCCCGGGTGCAGCGCCCAGTTGTGCAGCAGGATGGCGTAGTCGCGGTCCACCGGCGGGTTCCAGTCGGCGTTGCCCTCGCGCGGGTGGACGATGAACAGCCCCATCATGCCCAGCGCCATCTGCACCATTTCGTCGGCGTGCGGGTGGTACATGTGGCTGCCGGCTTGGCGCAGGGTGAACTCGTAGGCCCAGGTCTCGCCCGGCTGGATTGCCGGCTGGGTCAGGCCGGACACGCCGTCCATGCCGTTGGGGAGCAGGATGCCGTGCCAGTGCACGCTGGTCGGTTCCGGCAGGCGGTTGCTGACCAGGATGCGCACGCGTTCGCCCTCGGCCGCCTCGATGGTCGGCCCGGGCGTGACGCCGTTGTAGCCCCAGCAGCGGGCGCGGCAGCCGGGCGCGAACTCGTGCTCGACTTCCTCCGCCACCAGGTGAAACTGCTTGACGCCGTCTTCCATCGTGAAGGGCAGGCTGCGGCCGTTCGGTGTGCGCACCGGCGTATAGCCGTGGCGGCGTCCTTCGGCCAGGGCCTGCAGCGACAGCCCGGTGACGGGGTCGAGTTCCTGCGCTGGCGCGGGCGCGGCAGCCCCGGCCAGCGCGCCGGCGCCGAGCAGCTGGATCAGGCCACGGCGCGTCATCATGGGTGCTCTCCCGTCACGGCGCCGTCGCTGGGCAGGCGCGCGCCGACCTCGCGCGCCAGCTCGCTGCGTGCCAGCCAGTAGTCGCGCAGGCTGTCGAGGTAGCCGCGGTAGCCGTCGTATTCCTCCCGCCGCGCGCGGATCAGCTCGAACGGTCCGATCAGCATGAAGTTGGCGCGCTCCTGCGCCAGCGCGACGACGCGTTCGCGCCGCGGCACGACGTCGCGGTGGTAGCGTTCGGCCCGTTCGCGGGCGGACGCGACACGCGACTGCGCCAGCGCGATCGTGTTGGCGGCCTGCAGTTCCAGCACGTCCAGCTCGGCGCGGGCCTGTTCCAGCCGCGCCTGCGCCCGCAGCTTCGTCCCTTCGCCCTGGTTGAACAGCGGCAGCTGCAGCGACAGCGTGGGGCCGAGCAGGTGGGTGCCGTCGGCGTCGCGTTCGCCCTGCACGCCGATCGCGGCGTCGCCGAGCAGGCGGTAGGAGCGGGCCACCCCCAAGGCGTCTTCCAGCGCCGCCAGCTCGCGGCGCTTGGCGGCGAGGTCGAGGCGGCTGCGCTCCGCCAGCGTCCGCAGCTCGGCCAGCGAGTCCTCCTGCGCCGGCGGCGCGGGCAGGTGTTCGGGCACGCGCCAGCCGTCGCGGTCGGGCGTCAGGCCCATGAGCTGCCGCAGATCGATCCTGGCGGCCAGCGCCTCCTGGTGGGACGCGGCCGCGTCGGCCTGTGCCTGCGCCGCCTCCGCCAGGTTCAGCTCCAGTTCCAGCTCGGGCAGGTTGCCGGCATCGAAGTAACGCTGCGCCAGTTGCGCCGAAGTGTCCGCCGCCTCGGCTACGATCTGTTGCAGCCGCTGCGCTTCCTGCGCCGCGATCAGCCGGTAGTACGCCGCTTGCACCGTGGCGGAACGGGCGAGGATCGCGGCGCCGACCTCGAGCCGCGTGCGTTCGAACTCCGCCTGCGCCAAGCGCGAGCGCGCCGGCAGCAGCAGCAGGCCGAGGAAGTCCTGGCTCAGGCCGTAGTCGTAGCGGTCCACTGCGCCGGGCGTGCCGGTGAACAGCACCGCGCCGGACAGCACCGGGTTGCTGAGGCGTCCGGCGTCGTAGACCTCGGCGGCGCTGAAACCGAGGCGGGCGTAGTCTGCACGCAGCTCGGGGCTGGACAGCAGCGCCACGCGCACCGCGTCGTCGGCGGACAGCGGGTTCCCCGCCAGGATGCCGTCCACCAGCTTCGCGCTGGCCTTGTCCGGGGCGGATACGGCGGGCAGGCCGCGCTCCTGCAGCAGCGCCTGCACCTGCGGCATGCCGCGATCCTCGGGCAGGGCGGCGCAGCCGGCCAGCAGCGCGGCAGACAGGAGGGTGCTGGCGATGCGCCCGGGTCGCGGCATGAACGTCTTCAAGTGCGTGTCCTGATTGGGAGGGACACTAAACCCTGCATGCAAGTCCAGGGTCAAGCGTTCAGGGCGGCGCTGGCGACTCTTCCTTCCCGCCGCCGCCGTCCTCGTCCTGCGGTCGCGGCAGCAGGCTGCGCCGCAGCAGGCTGC
>JARLJS010000163.1 GCA_031291075.1 Nevskia sp.
CGCCGAGGGCTTCGCGGCCTACGGATCGCACCGCTGGGAGTGGCTACTGACCACTCCCAGCGGCTCAATCACTTTGACAGATTTTTAAGACACAAGGGCCGTCGCCCTTGGCGGGGTCCAGGGGCAGCGCCCCTGGGCGGGTCCAGGGCGGCAGCGCCTGGCCTTGCTTCGCCTACGCCAGGCTCTGCGCCACCGTGGCCGGCGACTGGCGGACCAGCGAGTCGTAGGCCTTCATCAGGGTCTCGGTGATCGGCCCCGGCGTGTAGCGATGCGGCCCGATCTCGCGCACCGCGGTCACTTCCGCCGCGGTCCCGGCCAGGAATACCTCGGTTGCGCGGGAGATTTCCGCCGCCTCGATGGGACGTGTTATGACGTTCATCTGATGCTTTTGTGCGAGCCGCACCACCGTCCGCCGCGTTAAGCCGTCGAGGAAACAGTCCGGATCGGGCGTATGCAAATCACCGTCCATCACGAAGAACACATTGGTCCCGGTCGTCTCGGCCACCCGGCCGCGCCAGTCCATCATCAGCGCGTCGCTGTAGCCTTCGGCCTCGGCCTTCATCTTGGCCATCGTGCCGACCATATAGAGGCCGGTGGCCTTGGCCGCGGTAGGAGCAGTGTCGGGCGACGGCCGCTTCCAGTCTGCGATCGCCAGCCGGATACCCTCCATCCGAGGGCCGCCGAAATACGCGGGCCAGGCCCAGGCGGCGATCGCCAGGTGCGTCGAGGTCCCACGCGCCGACACCCCCAGCACCTCCGACCCCCGCCAGGCGATCGGACGGATATAGCCGTCGGTCAGCCCGTTGGCCTCCAGCACCGCCAGGCACGCATCGTCGATCTGCTCCGCCGTCCAAGGGATCTCGAAGCCCAGGATGCCGGCCGAGGCATGCAGCCGGTTGGTGTGGTCGCGCAGCCGGAAGATGTTCCCGGCATAAGCCCGCTCGCCTTCGAACACCGCACTGGCGTAATGCAGCCCGTGCGACAGCACGTGCAGCCGAGCGTCGCGCCAGGGAACCAGCGACCCATCGATCCATACCCAGCCATCGCGATCGTCGAAAGGAACTAGCGTCATGACCCCGCTTCTCCGCAATATTGTTGCTCAGGACGGCCGGACGCTAGAATCGCTTGAAAAGTAAGTCAACAAAGCTGACGTAATGCGACCGTCAGATCGAGGAATGCCTGCCATGTCGGACCAGAAGGGGTCGTATCAGCAGGGGCCGGACCCGAAGGGCGCCGATATCCCGCGCCTCCAGCCCAGCGCGACCGTCAGCCTGCTTGACCCGTCGAAGGACCCGCGCCCAGCCCAGGGTGCCGGCGCCAACCTGCTGTTCTTGCGGGAGGAGGAGATCCGCCTCGCCCAGGACCTGCTGTTCTTCGCCTACCGCGACTTCACCAACGCCGCGGACGTGATCCTGGAGGAGCTCGAGCTCGGCCGCGCCCACCACCGCGCGCTGCATTTCATCGGCCGCAACCCGGGCATCACCGTCTCCGACCTGCTGACGATCCTGCGCATCACCAAGCAGTCGCTGGCGCGCGTGCTGACCGTGCTGATGGAGCAGGGTTATGTCGGGCAGGCCCAGGGCCGGTCCGACCGCCGCCAGCGCCTGCTGAGCCTGACGCCGGCCGGCCAGGCCCTGGAACGCCGCCTGTTCGAGCGCCAGCGGGAGCGCCTGCTGGCCGCGTACCGGGAAGCCGGCGGCGCCGCGGTCGACGGATTCCGCCGGGTCATGCGCGGTATCATGGACGAGCAGGCGCGCGCCTATCTCGACCAGAGCGACCCGAACGAACCGAAAGCGAAGCGGGCGTGACCCCCAAGCGAAGCCGGCGTGATCCAAAGCGAAGCGGGCTTGAGATGAACCGAAGCGAAGCAGGCATGAGATGATCGAAGTGAGGCGGGCCTGAGCCATGGCCGACGACGCCCATATCCTGGTGGTCGACGACGACGTGCGGCTGCGGGCGCTGCTGTCGCGCTACCTGGCCGGCGAGGGCTTCCGCGTCACCGCTGCCGAGAACGCCGCTGACGCACGGGCCAAGCTGCGCTCGATCAACCCCGACCTGCTGGTGCTCGATGTGATGATGCCAGGCGAAAGCGGCCTGCAGCTCACTGAGGCGCTACGCCGGGAGATGGCGCTCGACCTGCCGGTGCTGCTGCTGACCGCCCGCGGCGGCCCGGAAGATCGCATCGCGGGCTTCGAGGCCGGGGCCGACGACTACCTGGGCAAGCCGTTCGAGCCGCGCGAGCTCGTGCTGCGCATTCGCGCCATGCTGCGCCGCGCCGCGCCGCCGTCACCATCCGAGGCGCAGACCGGTCCGCTGCGCCTCGGTCCGCTGGAATTCGACCCCAGCCGTGGCGAGCTACGCGACGGCAGCGGTCCGATCCGGCTCACCGGGGGCGAGTCGGCGCTGCTCACCGCGCTGGCCCGCAAGCCAAACGAGGTATTGTCACGCGAGGACATCGCCGAAGCGCTGGAAATGGATGATGCCGGCGAGCGCGCGATCGACGTGCAGGTGACGCGCCTGCGCCGCAAGATCGAGGTCGACCCGCGCGAGCCGCGTTTCCTGCACACGGTGCGCGGCCGTGGCTATGTGCTGAAGCCAGGGATCTGATGCCAGGCTTGCGCGGCGATCCGGCGGCATGGCGAACGGGTCGCCCTGCCAGCGTCCCGCTGCCATGAGGGTGGCTTCCATGCGTCCACGTGTCCGCGAGCATATACGGAAACTGTAGCCCCAGGGTATACACGGCTTCCATGCGCCCACGCGTCCCCGGTCGAGGTCTCATCAAGCGCCTGCTGCCCCGTTCGCTGCTCGGGCGCAACCTGCTGATGATCCTGATCCCGCTGGTGGCGCTGCAGGCCGTGGCGTTGCAGATCTTCTACGGCAGCCACCTCGACATCGTTTCGCGCCGCCTGTCGGGCGGCATCGCCGGCGAGATCGAGTTCACGCTGGAGATGATGCAGCGTTTCCCCGGCCATGAGAACTCGGTCTGGGTGCTGCGCACCGCGCATCAGCTGTTCAACCTGGAAATGCGTCTGGCACCCGGTGCCAAGCTGGAGATAACCCCACAGATCAACATCCTGGGGCCGATGGACGATGACCTGGCTGCGGCGCTCGCCGATGTCGTGCGGCTGCCATTCACCATGGACTGGACGTCGGACCCCCGCTCCGTGCTGATCCGGCTGCAGGTGGCCGAAGGCGTGCTGACCATCGAGGCCCCGCGCAAGCGGCTGTATACCGGCACGATCTACCTGTTCATGGGCTGGCTGATCGGCACCGCGCTGCTGCTGTTCCTGATCGCCGCCCTGTTCATGCGCAACCAGGTGCGTGCGATCCGCCGCCTGGCCCGCGCCGCCGAGGCGTTCGGCATGGGCCGCGACATAGGCCCAATCCGTCCCGAAGGGGCGACCGAGGTCCGCCAGGCCGCCGCCGCCTTCAATCGCATGCAAGAACGCATTAGCCGCTTCCTCGCCCAGCGCACCGAGATGCTCGCCGGCGTGTCGCACGACCTGCGCACGCCGCTCACTCGCATGCGCCTGGCACTCGCCATGCTGCCGCCCACCGAGGACTTGCACCAGGACATCGCCGAAATGACCGCAGACGTGGAGGAGATGGAGCGGATGATCGGCGGCTACCTGGCCTTTGCGCGCGGCGAAGGCTCCGAACAGGCCGAACCGGTGAACCTGTCGGCGGTGCTGGAAGACGTAGCCGCCGGCGCGCGGCGGGCCGGGGCACAGGTCGCCGTCGACGTCCCTCCCGTGCTGACGCTGCCGCTGCGTGCCGACGCGGTGCGCCGCGCGGTGACCAACCTGGTCGACAACGCACGCCGCCATGCCCGCCACGTCGCGGTGACTGCACTCGACCAGGGCCGGTCCGTGCTGGTCACCGTGGACGACGATGGCCCCGGCATTCCACCCGAACGGCGGGAGAGCGTGTTCCGGCCGTTCCAGAGCGGGTCGGCCGGCGGCACCGGCCTCGGCCTGACCATCGCCCGCGACATCGTGCGCGCGCATGGCGGCGACATCGACCTGTGCGAAAGCCCGATGGGCGGCCTGCGGGCGCGGATCCGGTTGCCGATGTAGCGCGCTGCGATGGCGTCCCATCACGGCCGTGTTCCCTGCCGGCAGCAACACGCGCGAGCAGCATGGCCTGCGCGGGCTGCTGCAATCCCCAAGGATTGACGGCCAGGTCAACACGCGCGGCGCCCCTGCCTCACCGCTCAACCAAATTCAGCCCCGGCCACCGGCGGCAAGCAATCCCGCCACTGACGCCAGCCGCCGGCACGACCGGCCGCACCCGTTTTCTGCATTTTCCGCTCCGGAAAAGATCGCGCCTGATCCTGACCGGGCCGTTCGCGACCGGCGAAAAATCCCCAGGCAGTCCCGGCAACCATTGACAACCCGGTGAATCGCGCATGACGATCAGCGGGACAATCATGAAGACCTCGTCGAGCGCCTTGTCCGTCTGCGATCGGAGGAGGGCCGCCAAGGGCGACCTGGTTGCGCTTGCGGGAGACCGTGTGATGAAGACATCCCCACCTGGGTCCGGACCGTTTTGACAGGCCCGGAGCAGCATGCCCCAGCGACGCCGGCGCCCCGAGGGGCCACGCCGCGTCGCGCAACTGCTCCGGCTTCCGCCGCCTGGAAAATTGCTGACGGCCCGCTCTCGCCCCACTCGGGGCGCGGGACAGCGCCGCTCCGTCCATCCAGAACGCCGCCAGCCCAAACACCACGAGCGACGCCGCCATAACCGGACTTGGGAGAGTTCATCATGCCGCAACGTGTCCAATACGCCGAAGCCATCGAACCCTTGGTGCAGTTCATCGAGGAGACCCCACGCAGCGAGATCGTCGACCGCACCTTGGAAAAGCTGCGGGCCGGCGTGCCCGCGCAGACCATGTTGACGGCCTCCGCCCTCGCGGTCGCGCGCTCGTCCGACCTGCCGCCCGGCCATCACGGCGGCCCGCTGCATCCCCTCGCCGGCCTGTATGCGGTCATGCAGATCGTGCGGCGGATGGACGGCGAGGCGAGCTTCCTCCCCGTCCTGCAGCACGTTGCCCTGTCCAACAAGCACATCCAGGACCCCGGGATGGGCCCCTACAGTTTGCTGGAATTCGCCCCGGTGGATGCCGGCGGCGTCGAGGCGACCAAGGCGGCCTTCCTGGCCGCGGTCAATCGCGGCGAGAGCAACAAGGCGGACCATTACTTCCTGTGGCTTTGGCAGAATGTGCCCGCGATCGAGGCGTTCGACCTCCTGCTGAGCGTCGCCATTCCCAAGAACGCCCTGGACGACCACTACTTCATCTTCCCCGCCTTCACCTGGCGCGCCCTTGAGTCCATGGACCCGGCCTACCTGCCGATCCTGATGCGGCCCGCCGTGCGCTACGTGACCCGCTTCCCGGCGCCGCGCGCCATGCCGGAGATCGACGCGCTGATCGAGGACTACAAGCTCCTCACCTGCGTCACCCGCCAGCAGAGCGGGGAGGACGAGACGGTGGCGATCGGCCAGGTGGGCGAGGCGATCGGCCGCTGCGACTCCTACAACGACATCCCGGTGCTGCTGGCCAAGGCGCTCGCCGAGGGCCTGTCGCTGGAAGGCGCCGGCGAGGCCCTGTCGATCGGGGCGGCCGGCCTGTTCCTGCGCTCGCTGACCGGCAATCCCATGGATGTCCACCTGCACACCAGCGCCAACCTGCGACGCTATCTGCTGCGGCTCGATGGTCTGAGCCTGCGCAACAAGCTGCTGGTGCTGCTGCTCTGGCATTCCGGCCCGGAGGTAAAATCGACGCAGTTCCGGATGGAACCCGCCCCGCAGCCCGACCCGGAAGCCGTTGCAGCCCTGCCGCCACGGTCGCAGGAGGACCTGCTCGACGCCATCGCGCAGAGCATCTACGAGCAGCCGCCGACCGACTGGTCCACGGTGACCAACCTGGGGCGGATGCGCGCCGTGCCGGAGGTCAAGGGAACGGTGAACCTGGCACAGCAATACGTGCAGTCGGGGTATGACGCGCAGGCGCTGATCAAACGCCTCGGCGAGATCGTGTGCCACGACAACTTCACCGAAATGCACGCCTTCAAGCACCACCAGGCGATCGTCGAGGAATTCCACGCCACGCGGGAGCCCTGGCGCTGGATGCACCTGGTCTCCGGCGCCCAGGCCGCGGCGATCTCGTTCGGCAAGAACATGGAGATCTACGAGGAGGCACTGGAGCTGCTGCACGCGTAGGACGCGGTCAGCCTGCCCCTCTCTCCCGCAAGAGGAGGGCGGGAACGACGGCCGGGGTCCTCCCCGGCCGCCCATGCCTCACTTCGGGGCTACCTGCTTGGACAATGCGCCGTCATTGATCTGGATCGGGGTGGTGCTCAGCATGGTCGCAACGTAATTGCGCATCGCCTGCTGGGCACGTGCCTGCCGCATCGCCTGGACCAGTTGCGGCTTGGCATCCGCGAGGCTCATCGGGCCGGCCGGACGCGTTTCCAGCACGCGCAGCACATGCCAGCCGTCCGGCGCGCGGACCGGCTGGCTGATGCCGTTGTCCGGCAGCCGCGTCACGACCTCACGCACCACCGGCAGGATCTGATCCTCCCGCAGCCAGCCGACATCGCCCCCCTTGGGCGCGCTCGCCGTCTCCTGCGAGTTCTTCCGCGCGAGATCGGCGAAATCCGCCTTCGGCTTCACCGCCTGGGTGCGCAGCTCCTGTGCCTTGCTCTTCATCGCGTCATCCGTCCCGGCGGGCGCGCCGGGCGGCACCAGGAACACGATCTGCGCCAGGTGGTACTGCCGCGGCACCATCATCCGCCCCTTGTTCGCCTCATAGGCAGCCGACAATTCGGTGTCGCTCGGATAGCCATCATCGGATGGCACCAGCGAGGCGGCATAGGTCTGCACGATCACCGCATCACGCGCTTCGTCTGCCTTCTGCACCACCTCCGGACGCTTATCCCAGCCCTTGGCGCGCGCCTCGCTCAGCAGCGTCTCGCCGATCACGCGCTGGCGCACGAAATCGGCCATCGCCGTCGGATTGGCCTGCAGCTGGGCGCGTTGCGCCGGGTCGAGGGTCGCCAGCAGGTCGCCGAGCTGGGTCGTGGTGATGGTCACGTCGCCACGCTGCGCGACGACGTCGGCAGGGACGCTGGGAGGCGGGTCGCCGGCGGCCGTGAGCAGCAACAGGCCCAGCAATGGCAGGCAGGCACGGGCGGATTTCATCACTACGGGCTCTCGCATCGGTTCGGTGGAGCGCTGCACATACCCCTCCGCCGCCCGGTTGTCTCGGCCTCCAGGGCAGTTTTCCCGCGCCAGCCACCTCCCAGGGCCTGTCCCAGGGCATTTCAGGGCTGCGCTGGCGCCCGGTCTCGGCGGTTTTCCCCAGCCCCCGCACAGCCAGCCCGTTCGCCAGCGCGGCGGCACAGCGCCGACGCGCCATTCGCTCCCCGCCTGCGATTCCCGGTGTCCTACACGCAATTCCGGGTCCGGACGCACGCGCCAGTTGACCTGGGTCATGGCAACCAAACGCCCCGCGCGGCACGCTCGGACCTATAAGTCAAAGGAGGCGAGCATGCCACGGATGTGGGACGCGATCGCCATCGGTGCGGGTCTTGGCGGACTGACGGCTGCTTCGCTCTACGCACGGAGCGGCAAGCGTGTGCTGGTGCTCGAGCGCAACCCCACCATCGGCGGGGCCGCCACGGTCCACACCCATGCCGGCCTGAGCATCGAGGCGTCGCTGCATGCCATCGACGGCCTCGATGCGGCCGATCCCAAGGCCGCCATCCTCGGTGCGCTCGGGCTTGACCATGACCTGACCTTCGTCGATGTCGGCCCGCTGCATGAGGTACGCAGCGCGCTGCTGGGGGCGCCATTCGTGCTGCCGCAGGGGCTGGCCGCCGCGCTGACGGCCGCGCAGGCGCGCTTCCCGCAGCATACGACGGCGCTGGCGGCGTATTTCACCAGGCTCGCCCAGGCCCGCGGGACCGCCAGCACCGCGCTGCGCCACCGCGACGACAAGCTGTGGTGGCTGCTGCATGCGCCGGCCCTGCCCTGGACGTTCTGGCCAATGCTGCGCGACCGGCACACCTCCCTGGGCGACGTGCTGAACCAGTTGTTCGGGCAGGACGAGGCGGTAAAGTTCGCCCTCGCGGCCAACCTTGGATACTACGCGGACGATCCCGACACGCTGCCATTCGTCGCCTTCGCCATCCCACAGGCGTCCTATCTGATTGGCGGCGGCCACTATATTCGCGGCGGCTCCCAGTCGCTGTCCGACCGGCTGGCGGCGATCGTCGTCGAGGCCGGCGGTGCCATCGAAACCGGACGCGACGCCGTGGCCATCCTGACCGACCACGGCCGTGCGACCGGCGTGCGGCATGCTGCGCGCGACGGCCGCGACCCGCGGGAGGACCACGCGCCGGTGCTGTTCGGCGATGCCGCCCCCCACGTGCTGGCCGAGATGCTGCCGGACGAGGAGCAGGACCGGTTCTCCGCCCCGTTCCGCGACCGCAAGCTGTCGACCTCGCTCTGGACGGTGGCGCTCGGGCTGGATCGCAAGCCGGCGGCGTTCGGCGTGGGCACCTACTCCACCATCGTACTGCCCGACTGGATGATCCGGCTTGACCAGTTCCGCACCGCGGCCGCGGTGCTGGGGCACGACCCGTCCGATGCCCCGATGCTGCCGCCGTACAGCTTCGTGGATTACAGCCGGATCGATACCGGGCTGAACCAGGAGGCGCCGTTCCTCGGCACGCTGTGCGGGCTGGATCGCTGGGACAACTGGACCGGCCTGGGGGCGGCCACGGTGCGCGACCGCAAGCAACGCTGGATGGACCGGCTGGTGCGCGACCTGGATCGGCAATTCCCCGGGATCGCGGCCAGCATCGTGCATCGGGAGATGGCGATCGCGCCCACCTTCCACCACTACCTCAACACGCCGCGGGGCGCGGTATACGGCTTTGCGCCAACGCGCGAGACGGGCGGACTGAATGCGGGATCGCCTTTGACGCCGGTCGCCAATCTGTTCCTCGCCTCGGCCTTCACGCTGGCAGGCGGATTTACCGGGGCGATGCTGGGCGGCGCGGAGGCGGTGCGGGCGGCTCTGAAGGCGGCCAGCAATGATGAGTCGGATGGTGGCAAAACCGACCGGGCGTCCGGCGTGGTGCTATATTAGGAGTAACGGTACAACTTAGCCGCTTCACTAACGGGTTCGTGATCGTATTTGCCGTTTGTCTCTGATTTAGCCTTTGGAATTTGGCATTGAGTATATAGATCAGACTGTTTCAGTCGCCGCCGGAATTTTTCCTTGTATTCGGCCTGGAACGTCACAATATCGGATCAACGGGCCGGTAAAACTACCAAAGGCAAAATCGCCTTAACCTATTCCGGCTCCAAACCACATCAGGGCGTAAGCGGATCGGGTATCCCGTCATACTTTGCCTTACGCGAACAAGATATACTCCCGATAGGACATGACTGAGTGACCCATTTGCCGGCCAAGAAGTCGGCCGCCGGGTCATACAGCGCGATCCGGCTTCCCCCCCAACTTCTCAGCAGAAAGGCCATACCATGTTTTACGGTATTGCGCCCGCAATCGTCCTGGTCGGTCTCGGACTGTCCCTCGCCGGTTGCGGCTACAGCACAGGCGATCGCGCGGCTTCGGGCGGCCTCATCGGCGCCGGCGCAGGTGCGGGAATCAGCGCCGTCACTGGGGGCAGCCCCCTCACCGGAGCATTGGTCGGTGGCGCCGTCGGCGCCGTCGGCGGTGCCGTCACGAGCCACGACGATGTCAATCTTGGGCGCCCCCTCTGGCGCTGATGCCTGACCACATCTGTGCTTCTACGTCCTTCCAGCTGTCCGGTACGTAACGATCTAACCTAAGGAACCGCCCCATGCGCAAGATCCTTTCCATTACCTTCACTCTTCTCATCCTGATCGGCATGGCCCCGCTGCTGGGCGCCTGCCAGACCACGGCCGGCGCGGGCCAGGACATCTCGGCCGGCGGTCACGCCCTGACCAACAGCGCCGAGAAGCACGCGCCGTAACGTCACCGACGCGGTCATACAGCGCTTCGAACCAGCAGGAGAACGGCATTGGCAAAAGGTCGCAGCAAGGGAAATCGGGAGGCCAAGAAGCCGAAGGCGGACAAGAAGCCTGCCACGGCTGCGGCGACCTTCCTTCGCCCGCAGCCGGTCGGGCAGAAGCCGACCGCAAAGGAAAGTCAAAAATAGCCTCGACAACGATCGGATCGCTGGCGCCGCCTAACAAATGATCGATCGGCTGAAAGCGTTCGCCGGCCGGTTCGTCGGCGACGCGAAGCTGCTGGTGGGCGACCGTGCCGAACAGACCGACGGCAAGCTGCAGAACGCTGCAGACAGCAGCAAGGAGATCTTGTCACATTGACCAACCGCGGCCGCCTCGGGAGTCCGTCACATGCGCCTGATCCTGCTCATCGTTGTCGTCCTGCTGTTGATCGGTGCGCTGCCGACGTGGCCGCATAGTGTGAGTTGGGGCTACGGCCCCAGCGGCGGCCTCGGCCTCGTGCTGATCGTGCTCGTCGTGCTGGCGGTCACCGGCCGGATCTGAACCCCACAGCCTCCGCCAACCCGTTACAATCAAAGGCCCCAATATGCGAAGCTCCATTCGTCAGACGTTCATCGCCACGACCGCCCTGATCGGCCTGTCCGCGTTTGCCGCGGTCGCGGCCCCGCCCGTGGCCGGCGATCCGACCGCCAGCGCGCCGACGACCAAGGCCCAGCCCACGACCGGTCGCCACATGGCAGCGAACATCGACCAGCGGATCAAGGACCTGCACGCCAGGCTGCAAATCACCGCCGCGCAACAGCCCCAGTGGGACCAGTTCGCCGCCGTCATGCGCGCGAACGCGCAGACCATGGATGAGACGTTCCGGTACCGCATGCAGGCGCTGCCTACCATGACGGCTACCGAGAACATGGAATCCTACGCCACGGTCGCCCAGAACCATGCGCAGGAGATGCAGAAACTGGTGCCGGCGTTCGAGGCCCTGTACGGCACGATGTCGGACGCCCAGAAGCACAACGCCGACATGGTGTTCCGCAGTGATGCCAAGAAACCGCATCATGGTTAGACGCGTGCGGATGCCCGGCCGGAGTGCCATCCGCCGGCTGCCAGCACTCCGGCTCGCGGCGCTGGCCGGATTGACTGCGGCAACCCTGGCGGGACCGCTCGCGTCATCGGCATGGGCCGATAACGATCATGATCGGCGGAACGAGCCGCACCGGCAGAGCGAGCCGCACCGGCAGCAGGCCCATCGGCAGGAGCCGCCTCATTACGGCGGGTACGACCACCGGCCGGACGTCTACTACAGCGCGCCGCCCGTGGTGTACGAGCCGCCGGTCTACCAGCAGCCCGGCCCCGTGCTGAGCCTGACAATCCCGTTCTTCTATCGCTGAACCGGCCGGCTTCTGCCGCTGAACCGGATAAGCCGGACGGCGGCCGGTTCGCCGGCGCATGGCCGAGACGCATTCTTATACCAACCGCCGTTGAGACCGACTCATAGGTTGCGGCGGCAGTAACGCCTCCCTCTCCCCTTGAGGGAGAGGGGCGGGGTGAGGGGGCGAGCCGCACCGCCGGTGGTGGTGGTGGTGGTACGACCCCTCACCCCAACCCTCTCCCTCAAGGGGCTACGGGAGTCCGGGAAGTGCGGAACGATTGGCCATGATCCAGCCTTTGACCATTGGCTCGAGTTGCCTGAGCCCGCGCGCCATGGTCTTGGGTCCGGGTGGTTTGTATCCCTTGGAGGTATAGCCGGACCAGCCGCCGAGACGTGCGGCGATCCAAGCGAACCAGGCGAGTGAGGCCGGATCGAACGGGTTCTTCAGCTTCTCCGTGCGGCCTTCCCGGCTTGCGTTGATCGCGCGCAACGCGGGCAGTTCGTCAGGATCGGCGATGACGTCGGTGATCGGCTGGCTGGTGCTGCCGTCGCGGCCGATCACCAGTTGCATGACCCGTATTGCTGCGATCAGCGCGACGGTCACCAGCTTGAGCAGACTGGCGACCGTGGTGATCTGGGAGGTCTCCACGTCCACGCCGTCGGTCTTCATGGTGCGGAACACCTGCTCGATGGTCCAGCGCAGGCGATACCAGCCTAGGATGCGCAACGCCTGTTCGGGGGTGTCCACCGCATGTGTGGTAAGCAGGCACCAGTGCACGCGGTCCTTCGGATCGGCCGGTGGGTCGACCTCCCGGACATCGACCACGCGCAGGGTGAGCGTTTCCGCCAGGTCCTTGTCCGCACAGGCAGGCCGCCTCAGCGTGACCTCACCGAACCGCACCGCCACCAGGGCGGTCCGCTCGGCACGCAGGCCCTTGCCGGTCTTGCCGCGCCGGGCCGGCACCTGGATCGTGTAGCGCGCCGCCTCCGACCAGGTGGGGCACGGCTCGAACAGCCGCTGGTGGGCTCCCACCGAACGATTGCGCGCCGCACGCACCAGCAGGTGGACGTTGGCCGGGCAGCGGGCAAACTGGTCGTAGATGTCACCCTCACGATCCTCCACCATGGTGATGGTCGCCGCCTCGGCCAGCCTCTCGCCGGCGGTTTGCGCGCCTGTCAGCCATCGCCGCGACTCCTTCTCGTCGGCCTCACGCGTCTTGCGGTCGGCCACCTTGCCATTGGTGCGGTTCATCACCTCGGCGCCGACCAGGCCCAGGATACCGCCGTGCGCCGCGTCCACGGCGATGATCGGATGGAGGAACACGCCGAGGTCGCGGCCGTTGCCCACCGTGCCGAAGCCCCGCTTGCTGGCGGTATGGCGGGCGAAGTTGAGCTCCGAGGTGTCGGCAATGGCCAGCACATGCCGCCCAGCCGCGCGTCTGGCGGCCAGCCGCCCGGCATGGGCCAGCATCTCGTGCCGGGTCACCGCCGGGTTGTCGAGGAAATCGTTGAACTGGCGCATCTCGGCACGATCCTCTGCCAGGGCATGCAGGCACATGGTCTGCTGCTTTTGCATCGCCGTCAGCAAGGCGTCGCCGACAGCGGCGCGGCGACGGTCGCCGAACTGGCCGAGTTGGGAGGGGGACATGCGAATCGGCCTCGCCGGATGGGACACCCAGAGCGAATCCGACATCGGCCGGGACGGAAAGCTCCCCGAGGCAGGAAGATACTTCGCCGCTCACGCAGGATCCGAGGACCTGACTCGACAGGGCAAAAAACTGTCGGTCAGGACTCAGGGAAATCAATCCGGATTTGACGGACAGCCGTAGCCCTCAAGGGGAGAGGGAGAAGTGTCATTCTCTTCGGCGGTTGGTATAAGGCAGCGGCGCGTCAGGCGTTGCCGACGGGCCCAAGAGCTGCACGGTTGTCGCGGACGACCGCTGCCAGCAATCGGAGCGCTTCGGGACC